>NZ_LVJN01000020.1:1490000-1497610 GCF_002109495.1 Magnetofaba australis IT-1 | reverse complement strand
CCGCAAGAACTGGCTTTTCTCCAACACGGTGCGTGGCGTGAAGGCGTCGGCCAATCTCTACGGCCTGATCGAGACCGCCAAGGCCAACGGCCTGGAGCCATTCACCTATCTGCGGCATCTGTTCGAGAAGATACCGGCGGCGCAGACCGTAGCGGATTTCGAGGCGCTGCTGCCCTGGAGCCTCAATCCCGACATGACCCCGAAGGCCAAGCCTACCCTCTGACGCGGTTTACTGGACGCTTACTGAACATCCAACCCTTGAGCGTCGGCATACGCCTTCAACGTTCCGCCCGTCCGCTCGCTGGCGCGAACGTGCTCAAGCCAATACCGCTGCCGCTCCGTCAACTCTGTCGCCATGGCTTCCTCCGTTATGCATCCTGGAAGGCATAGCGTGACGGATCATTCCAGACAGGGGAACCCTGCGGTTTACGTGGCGCTTACAGAGGTTAGGAATGAAAAGATTTGTAACGTAGAGTCACAATTTCGGCATTTTGACCAAAAAAACCGCCCAAATGGGCGGCGCAATGGCAATTCGTGATTTTGATGGCGGCGTATATCGGCGTTCAGATCTTCAGCCAGCACTTGCCCCCGCCGTAGCCGATCAGCTCCTTCCAATCCGGATGGTGGTTGAATAGCTGAGATAGAGTGCGCACAGAGGAGTGTACCTGATCGAGAATATCCTTGGTCGCGCATTGTGGGCGCCCAGAGCGCCAAGCGCTGACCAACAGTTCCAGCACCTCCTGCTGCTTGCCGCCAACAAAGCGGAACTCCCGTCCATGCACGTTGACTTCACTGAAATCAGGGCTATGACTGAGCACCCCGTCATGGGAGGGCGTTGAACGCCTGTCTAGAATTGCTGCGTGGATCACTTCCATTTCAAAACGCGCGTGGTCGACATCCGAATCGATCACTTGGTCAAAGGCGAGCATCTTGAATCCATCGGGCAGGCGGTACCGACGACTTTTTGGTGGACCTTCCACCAACACAACGCTGACAGGCGCATTATCCACCCCCTCCAGATAGTCACAGACCGAATCAAACACCTCGGAAGAAAAGAGCGTCCGCGCCACATACACTGGGACTTTGATCTTTCCGACCCAGATGGCCCCGATATGCCACAGACCTTTTCCCACCGGCTCTCTGATTTGGGTGCCCTCTGCAATGCCCAGCAACACCTGTAGACTCCTGAACAAGCCCCCGTGGCTAAGATGAAACGTCCGCAGATCCTGGTCCGGGATGGTGACCCACCCCTCCTCCTCAAAACTGAAATAGCGATAAGTGCACGTTTCTGGATCCCAAAACGCCTGTTTCAGATGACCATTGGCCGACTCAGGATCTTCGACATACTGCCCCAGTTCCCCTTCAACAAGAATTCCGTGGGAGAGCAACTCCTCCCAGGAGGGAAATCCCTCAGCAATGCCGTATCCAGCCATTTTGCTCAGATCCAGACGAAAGCATTTCAAAGCATCCAGCAGCGCAGGACGGCTCAACAGTTCGTTCATCATATTACGCCTCCTCCAGCAAGCCCCATTGGGCGAGATATTTGTCCCGGATCAGTCGCTCCTTGGCTGACCGACTGCGGAGGTCACAATGGTTAGGCACGGTCAGGCTCAAATTGATCACCTTCCCCTTGGGGTAATAGCGATCAGGTCTGAAGATCACGACCATGCTCGCTTGCCGGGGGAACGCCTCAGATCTCATCAGAGGATTCATCTCCTCGAATATCTTCCGCACGGCGGATTGCACCGTTTCATCAATATCGCGCTCCGCTTTCACCTCAACTTTCACCCCTTTCATATCCTCCCAGGCAATCTCTGTGCTGGTTCAGCGGAAACATGACAACCGCCTAAGCCAAAATATCAGTTAGCCGTTCGCCTTTTCAGCCATTTTTTGGGATGGCTGAAAAGACTGCTTTTGGTACGTCGTCCGACGCCGTTCTCTGGCCGCCTCAAGCTTTTGATCTCGTTCGGCCAGGATCTGCACATGCCGCCCTTCCAGGCGATCCTGTGGGGTGACGTAGTCGATGGCGCTATGGAGCCGCCGGGTGTTGTAATGCTCGACGTACTTTCCCACAACCCGCTGGGCATCTTCCAGCGATAACTGGCGTCTGAGGCCGAATGCACTCACGCTTCAAACTACCGTGAAAACGCTCCAGCTTTCCGTTGCTCTGCGGATAGTAAGGCGAAGTCCTCACATGCGTCATGCCGGATTCCCGGATGAACGCCTTAAAATCGTTGGCAACGAACTGCGGCCCATTGTCTGAGATCAGCCGCGGCTTAGCTTCCGGATAGGCCTCCTGAGCTCGGAGCAGGACCACTTCAACCTCATCTTCCTTCATCGACTCACGAATCTCCCAGTGGAGGATAAACCTGCTACATCCATCCAGGACACTGCACAGATAGTAGAACGTCCCCTGGATATTCAGATAGGAGATGTCCACATGCCAGTGTTTATGCGGCTCCGAAGGCTGTTTGAACCCTGTGCCCTTCTGCGAGGGCGGTGGGCTCCAACGACGCATCAGCCCGGCAGTTCTGAGCACACGCAGCACTGAAGAGGGGCTGACCGCCACCACGCCTGCATCCAGCATCATGTAGGTCAGGCGCCGATAGCCCTCTGACGGATGTTCATGGAAAAAGGCGACAATCGCTTCCCTCTCCCAATCGTCCAGCCAAAAATCTCGGGGAATACGGCCATTGTGGTCGTTAACCATTCCATAGCGCTTGCGCCATGAATAGAACTTGCCCCTTTGCACGCCTATCCAGTTGATAATCCGGCTCGTGTCGATTTCGCTCTTGTCTGACCAAGACGCCACGAAATCCACCACCGAATCCCGTATGTCCGGCTCCACCCAGCAGCCGTTCAGCTCACCCCAAGACTTTTTTTTAGCGCAACATGCGCCTCAAGAAGCTCGGACATAACCTCATTTTTGGTTGCCAACTTCGCTTCTAGTTCGGCAATCTGTCGATCACGAGCCTTTTGGCCGCGTTTGTCAGCCAAAGCCGCTTCGCCATTCTCAAACAAAGCCTTTTGCCAGCGATAGTACTGGCTGGGCTGAATGCCCGCCTCGTCACACAGATCCGAGAGAACCACCTTCTCGACCAGGTGACGGCGCACATAGCCTACCTTCTGCTCAGCCGTAAATCTCCGCTTCTTCCGTTCCATACAAACCTCCGCTTATTATCTACACATTATAAACGGCTTGTTTGTCATTTTCCAACTGAACCGAAACACCATGATCCGGGCTTTGGCGCGAGCGTTTTCGTGGAGAAAAGAGATCGAGTCTGGCGTCGTGCGCTCTGCGCGTGAGTTGGCCGCCAGGGAAAATATCGATCCAGGCTTCATGACCAAGACGCTGCGGTTGACCATGCTGGCGCCGGATATTGTGGAAGCCATTCTCGAAGGGCGGCAGCCGAAAAACCTAGCGCTCGCCGATCTGATGAAGGGGTTCTCATGTTTCGGTTCAGATGGAAAATGACAAACCAATCGTTCATAATGTAGAGATATTGAGCGGAGGTTTGTATGGAACGGAAGAAGCGGAGATTTACGGCTGAGCAGAAGGTAGGCTATGTGCGCCGTCACCTGGTCGAGAAGGTGGTTCTCTCGGATCTGTGCGACGAGGCGGGCATTCAGCCCAGCCAGTACTATCGCTGGCAAAAGGCTTTGTTTGAGAACGGCGAAGCGGCCTTGTCTGACAAACGCGGCCAAAAGGCTTGTGACCGACAGATTGCCGAACTAGAAGCGAAGTTGGCAACCAAAAATGAAGTTATGTCCGAGCTTCTTGAGGCGCATGTTGCGCTAAAAAAAAGTCTTGGGGTGAGCTGAACGGCTGCTGGGTGGAGCCGGACATACGGGATTCGGTGGTGGATTTCGTGGCGTTTTGGTCAGACAAGAGCGAAATCGACACGAGCCGAATTATCAACTGGATAGGCGTGCAAAGGGGCAAGTTCTATTCATGGCGCAAGCGCTATGGAATGGTTAACGACCACAATGGCCGTATTCCCCGAGATTTTTGGCTGGACGATTGGGAAAGGGAAGCGATTGTCGCCTTTTTCCATGAACATCCGTCAGAGGGCTATCGGCGCCTGACCTACATGATGCTGGATGCAGGCGTGGTGGCGGTCAGCCCCTCTTCAGTGCTGCGTGTGCTCAGAACTGCCGGGCTGATGCGTCGTTGGAGCCCACCGCCCTCGCAGAAGGGCACAGGGTTCAAACAGCCTTCGGAACCGCATAAACACTGGCATGTGGACATCTCCTATCTGAATATCCAGGGGACGTTCTACTATCTGTGCAGTGTCCTGGATGGATGTAGCAGGTTTATCTGTTTCGGTTCAGTTGGAAAATGACAAACAAGCCGTTTATAATGTGTAGATATTGAGCGGAGGTTTGTATGGAACGGAAGAAGCGGAGATTTACGGCTGAGCAGAAGGTAGGCTATGTGCGCCGTCACCTGGTCGAGAAGGTGGTTCTCTCGGATCTGTGCGACGAGGCGGGCATTCAGCCCAGCCAGTACTATCGCTGGCAAAAGGCTTTGTTTGAGAATGGCGAAGCGGCTTTGGCTGACAAACGCGGCCAAAAGGCTTGTGACCGACAGATTGCCGAACTAGAAGCGAAGTTGGCAACCAAAAATGAAGTTATGTCCGAGCTTCTTGAGGCGCATGTTGCGCTAAAAAAAAGTCTTGGGGTGAGCTGAACGGCTGCTGGGTGGAGCCGGACATACGGGATTCGGTGGTGGATTTCGTGGCGTTTTGGTCAGACAAGAGCGAAATCGACACGAGCCGAATTATCAACTGGATAGGCGTGCAAAGGGGCAAGTTCTATTCATGGCGCAAGCGCTATGGAATGGTTAACGACCACAATGGCCGTATTCCCCGAGATTTTTGGCTGGACGATTGGGAAAGGGAAGCGATTGTCGCCTTTTTCCATGAACATCCGTCAGAGGGCTATCGGCGCCTGACCTACATGATGCTGGATGCAGGCGTGGTGGCGGTCAGCCCCTCTTCAGTGCTGCGTGTGCTCAGAACTGCCGGGCTGATGCGTCGTTGGAGCCCACCGCCCTCGCAGAAGGGCACAGGGTTCAAACAGCCTTCGGAGCCGCATAAACACTGGCATGTGGACATCTCCTATCTGAATATCCAGGGGACGTTCTACTATCTGTGCAGTGTCCTGGATGGATGTAGCAGGTTTATCCTCCACTGGGAGATTCGTGAGTCGATGAAGGAAGATGAGGTTGAAGTGGTCCTGCTCCGAGCTCAGGAGGCCTATCCGGAAGCTAAGCCGCGGCTGATCTCAGACAATGGGCCGCAGTTCGTTGCCAACGATTTTAAGGCGTTCATCCGGGAATCCGGCATGACGCATGTGAGGACTTCGCCTTACTATCCGCAGAGCAACGGAAAGCTGGAGCGTTTTCACGGTAGTTTGAAGCGTGAGTGCATTCGGCCTCAGACGCCATTATCGCTGGAAGATGCCCAGCGGGTTGTGGGAAAGTACGTCGAGCATTACAACACCCGGCGGCTCCATAGCGCCATCGACTACGTCACCCCACAGGATCGCCTGGAAGGGCGGCATGTGCAGATCCTGGCCGAACGAGATCAAAAGCTTGAGGCGGCCAGAGACGGCGTCGGACGACGTACCAAAAGCAGTCTTTCAGCCATCCCAAAAAATGGCTGAAAAGGCGAACGGCTAACTGATATTTTGGCTTAGGCGGTTGTCATGTTTCCGCTGAACCAGCACATATCCTCCACTGGGAGATTCGTGAGTCGATGAAGGAAGATGAGGTTGAAGTGGTCCTGCTCCGAGCTCAGGAGGCCTATCCGGAAGCTAAGCCGCGGCTGATCTCAGACAATGGGCCGCAGTTCGTTGCCAACGATTTTAAGGCGTTCATCCGGGAATCCGGCATGACGCATGTGAGGACTTCGCCTTACTATCCGCAGAGCAACGGAAAGCTGGAGCGTTTTCACGGTAGTTTGAAGCGTGAGTGCATTCGGCCTCAGACGCCATTATCGCTGGAAGATGCCCAGCGGGTTGTGGGAAAGTACGTCGAGCATTACAACACCCGGCGGCTCCATAGCGCCATCGACTACGTCACCCCACAGGATCGCCTGGAAGGGCGGCATGTGCAGATCCTGGCCGAACGAGATCAAAAGCTTGAGGCGGCCAGAGAACGGCGTCGGACGACGTACCAAAAGCAGTCTTTTCAGCCATCCCAAAAAATGGCTGAAAAGGCGAACGGCTAACTGATATTTTGGCTTAGGCGGTTGTCATGTTTCCGCTGAACCAGCACACTCAGACCTATGGCCGGAGCAGCGAGAGGCTCTTGGGTTTTGAGGCCTTGAACCATCACTTGATTTCCAAATTCGCCACATTCAAGATGGAGGTTCCGATGGATAGATGGGAGCCTCCGTATGACCCCAGCTGAAATCATTGCAGAATTTATTCAAGCTGATTCACTCCCACGCGAAGCCCTTCTCGCGGCAAGAAGATGTGAGGAGGAGATCAAACCTCTACTGGTTCAGATTATCGAGCGCTGCATTGAGCTCCAATTCGATGCAACGGAAGAAGATGAGTCTGCCCTGATCTTTGCCCTCTTTCTTCTTGCAGAATTCAAGGCGACTGAGCAGTTCCCCTGTTTCGGTTCAGTTGGAAAATGACAAACAAGCCGTTTATAATGTGTAGATAATAAGCGGAGGTTTGTATGGAACGGAAGAAGCGGAGATTTACGGCTGAGCAGAAGGTAGGCTATGTGCGCCGTCACCTGGTCGAGAAGGTGGTTCTCTCGGATCTGTGTGACGAGGCGGGCATTCAGCCCAGCCAGTACTATCGCTGGCAAAAGGCTTTGTTTGAGAATGGCGAAGCGGCTTTGGCTGACAAACGCGGCCAAAAGGCTCGTGATCGACAGATTGCCGAACTAGAAGCGAAGTTGGCAACCAAAAATGAGGTTATGTCCGAGCTTCTTGAGGCGCATGTTGCGCTAAAAAAAAGTCTTAGGGGTGAGCTGAACGGCTGCTGGGTGGAGCCGGACATACGGGATTCGGTGGTGGATTTCGTGGCGTTTTGGTCAGACAAGAGCGAAATCGACACGAGCCGAATTATCAACTGGATAGGCGTGCAAAGGGGCAAGTTCTATTCATGGCGCAAGCGCTATGGAATGGTTAACGACCACAATGGCCGTATTCCCCGAGATTTTTGGCTGGACGATTGGGAAAGGGAAGCGATTGTCGCCTTTTTCCATGAACATCCGTCAGAGGGCTATCGGCGCCTGACCAACATGATGCTGGATGCAGGCGTGGTGGCGGTCAGCCCCTCTTCTAGTGCTGCGTGTGCTCAGAACTGCCGGGCGTGATGCGTCGTTGGAGCCCACCCGCCCTCCGCAGAAGGGCACAGGGTTCGAAACAGCCTTCGGAGCCGCATAAACACTGGCATGTGGACATCTCCTATCTGAATATCCAGGGGACGTTCTACTATCTGTGCAGTGTCCTGGATGGATGTAGCAGGTTTATCCTCCACTGGGAGATTCGTGAGTCGATGAAGGAAGATGAGGTTGAAGTGGTCCTGCTCCGAGCTCAGGAGGCCTATCCGGAAGCTAAGCCGCGGCTGATCTCAGACAATGGGCC
>NZ_LVJN01000020.1:0-100000 GCF_002109495.1 Magnetofaba australis IT-1 | reverse complement strand
GTGGCCAGTGGAGTCTGCATGGATTGGGTCAGGGCGCTGGAGGCTCCTGCGGTGTCATCTTGCGCGCTGGCGGCCAGCGGCGCGGCCAGCACGCAGAGCGCAAGGAGAGTGCGGATCAGGAACATTCGGGACATAGAGGCGCCTTGGCAGTCGTTAGCGGACAACCATTGCATACTGGCGTAGCGCATCGCCCAGGGCAAGCGGAATGCGCGGTTGCCATCGTGAGGTCAGGTATCCACCTGATAGCGGTGCGCGCCACGGCCACTCGACTAACGTGAAGCGCGCGCATCAGCGCGATCGACCGAAGCCCCTCTCATCTTTCTATAGAGCGCGCGCGCGCGAAAAATCAAACAGGGGAGCTAATGGCTCCCCTGTTTGCCCCGGGACGCAGCGCTATAGGGGGAGCTGCGCGCGGGGTGTTCAATCCAGATCCGCCGCCAGACTGGCGCGCTGCGCTTCAGGCAGCGGGGCGACCTGATGCGCATACTCGGGATGATCCACGCCAATGGAGATCCCTGCGCCCGCCTTGGCCGCCGCCGCCATCTCCGGCGTCAGCTCAAAGCGCAGAAAGTGCACCGAGGAGGTCTTCTCTTCATTGTCGCGCTCCAGATCCTCATCGGCGATGGCGAACACCGGGTCGAACCCCGCCACCCGCACCCAACAACGCGTTTCCACGCCGTGGAGAATGGCCAGCTTCCTACGTCGCTCTTCGATGTCGGGATAGCCTAACATGAAGGTGACCTTCCAGTTGGCGCCGTCGGGGATGAGCGGATTGTAGACCGCCAGCTCCTCGGCGATGCCCGCCGCTTCAAAGATGCGCTCGGCGCGCAGCATCTCCTGCACCTGATACTGCATGGTGAGGCGGTCCTCGAAGTGGAAGGTGGCGTTGGGGCCCACGGGAATCACCCGGATCTTCTTATGCGCCATCACCTGCTGACGGAATTCCGGGCGGATTTCCGCATATTTTTCCAGGGAGTAGAGATCCTCCCGCGTCAATTTGTCCATCCTGGTCTCCTGCATCGAACTCCTCCTTTTCGCTCAAATCCCGTAGGCGATGCGCAACAGGGAGATGGGCGGCGTCGCCTCTGTGCCATCCTTGATGCCGTTGTGGGCGATGTGGCGTCCGCCGATGGGGCAGTCGCTGCCGTAGTAGTCGGCTTTGGCTTCGGTCACTTTGCGCGCCACCGGACGCAAAATCTTCAACGCGCTGGCGTGAAACTCCTTCTTCACCGCATAGGTGCCGTCGTGGCCGGAGCAGCGCTCGATGGCCTCCACCGTGGTGTCGGGAATCAGTTGCAGCACATCGCGGGTCTTCAGACCGATGTTCTGCACCCGCTGGTGACACGGCGCGTGATAGATCACCTTGCCCAGCGACTTCTTGAAGTCGGTGTTCAACAGCCCGCCCTTGTGGCGCAGCATCAGATATTCAAACGGATCATAGAAAGCGGCGGCGACCTTCTTCACATCCTTGTCGTCGGGGAACAGCAGCGGCAGCTCCATCTTGAACATCAGCACGCAGGAGGGCACCGGCGCGATCAGATCCCACCCCTCGTCCACCAGCGCCGCCAGCACCGGGATATTGGCCTCCTTGGCCTCCTGCACCGACTCCAGATCGCCCAACTCCAACTTGGGCATGCCGCAGCAGCGCTCCTTCTCGGTCAGCCGCACAGGGATGCCATTGTGTTCCAACACCGCCAGCAGATCCTCGCCCAACTCCGGCATGTTGTTGTTGGCGTAGCATGTGCCGAACAGCGCCACGCGCCCTTTGGTTCCATTGCACGGCTCCACTTTGACCGCGGCGGGGACGTGGTTTTTCAGCCGATGGCGCAGTTTATTGGAGTGAAACGGCGGCAGCGTCGCCTCGGCGTCCACCCCCAGAACCGCCTCCAGCGCCTTGCGCGTGGGGCCGAAATTGTTGGCGAAATTGACCGTCTGCGCCACCACCGGAATGCCAGCGATGCTGCCCAACAGGTCGGTGGAGGTGAGCAGTTTGTCGCGGAATTTAAAGCCGCCCTGTTTGAAGCGCTGCGCCTTGGCCCGCAGCATCAGATGCGGAAAGTCCAACCCCCACTCATGGGGCGGCACATAGGGGCACTTGGTCATGAAGCACAGATCGCACAGGTAGCAGTTGTCCACCACCTGCGGATAGAGCGCGCCCTTGTCCACATCATCCAGTTCGCCCTCTTCGCTGTCGTCGATGGCGTCAAACAGCGTAGGGAACGCCTGGCACAGACTGAAACAGCGTCTGCACCCATGGCAGATCTCGAATACGCGGTCCATCTCTTTTTCCAAAGAGGCCGCATCAAAGAAATCCGGCTTGGTCCACTCCACCGGATGGCGTAGTGGTTGCTCCAAATTGCCTTCGCGTTTGCCGCCGTCAGCCATGGCGCTCCCTCCCTATCACTTGGTTCCATCAACCAGCGCAGCCATGGGGACGTCCAAGCGTCCCCATGACGCCGCCGGGCTCACTCCATTTCGTCCAGGGCTTTCTGATAGCGTTTGGCGTGGGAGCGTTCGGCCTTGGCCAGGGTCTCCATCCAATCGCTGATCTCATCAAAGCCTTCATCGCGCGCGGTCTGGGCCATGCCCGGGTACATGTCGGTGTACTCATGGGTTTCGCCCGCCACCGCAGTGGCCAGATTGGCCTTGGTGGCGCCAAACGGAAGGCCGGTGGCCGGATCGCCGCATGCTTCCAGATACTCCAGATGCCCATGGGCGTGGCCGGTCTCGCCCTCAGCGGTGGAGCGGAACAGCGCAGCGACGTCGGGATGACCCTCCACGTCGGCTTTGTTGGCGAAATAGAGATAACGACGGTTGGCCTGGGATTCACCGGCGAACGCGTCTTTGAGATTCTGCTCGGTTTTGCTGCCTTTCAGTTCCATTTTCGCTCTCCTAAAAATTGATTGGGTGGCGCCGCGCCGGACTGGCGCATCCGCCGTACGGCCCCATTGGGTGGGGCTGTTCAACACAATAGGCGCAAAATATCGTCTTGCATAATACTATATAGTTATACTAATTATAGGCGCTCTCTATATTTGCTGTTGAATGTTATGCATAACACCATGGAATGCATAATTTTGCAGGAGATTTGAACATATTTTTATTGTCTTTTCTCTACTGTGACCAAGCAAGAAATTTGTAACATCTGCGTGGAGATGGCGTGGCGCAAGGGTTCTGGTGGAGAAATTCAACAAACGGCGTAAGGGGGATGCGCCCAGACGCCCTGTATGGCGGAGCACTGTTTTCTAGGCTCAATCTAGCGTATCTTATGGGACTATAGTGTGCAGCTATTATTTGTATTGAGATTTCGTATTATCCTTTTCCCCCTCCCCTCCCCTACAGTGAACCCCACCCAAGCCATGATCCGTCCAGCGGAACTGACCTCTGGACGTAACCGACCAATGAATTCCCAGACACGGAACATTTCATTCAAGGGGAAACAAGATGAGCGAAAGCAAACCGATTACCGGCGCCCTCAAGAAGCTGGTCACCGCCTTTGGCGCGCCCGTGGCGGATAATCAAAACGTCCTCACCGCCGGACCGCGCGGACCGATGCTATTGCAGGACGTGTGGTTTTTGGAGAAGTTGGCCCACTTCGACCGCGAGGTGATCCCGGAAAGACGCATGCACGCCAAGGGCTCCGGCGCCTATGGGACCTTCACCGTCACCCATGACATCACGCGCTACACCAAGGCCAAGCTGTTTGCCGAGGTGGGCAAGCAGACCGAGGTGTTTGTGCGCTTCTCCACCGTGGCCGGGGAGCGCGGGGCTGCCGACGCCGAGCGCGACATTCGTGGATTCGCCGCCAAGTTCTATACCGAAGAGGGTAACTGGGACATGGTGGGCAACAACACGCCGGTGTTCTTTTTGCGCGACCCGCTCAAATTCCCCGATCTGAACCACGCGGTCAAACGCGACCCGCGCACCAACCTGCGCAGCGCGCAGAACAACTGGGACTTCTGGACCCTGCTGCCGGAGGCGCTGCATCAGATCACCGTGCTGATGTCCGATCGCGGCAATCCGCGCACCTATCGCCACATGCATGGCTTTGGCAGCCACACCTTCAGCTTTATCAACGCGGACAATGAGCGTTTCTGGGTCAAATTCCACTTCAAGAGCCAGCAGGGCATTGAGAATCTCACCGACGCCCAGGCTGAAGAGATCGTCGGCAAGGATCGCGAAAGCCATCAGCGCGATCTGTATGAGAGCATTGAAAACGGTGATTATCCGCGCTGGGATTTCAAGGTGCAGATCATGCCGGAGAAGGAGGCCGCCAACTATCGCTTCCACCCCTTTGACCTGACCAAAGTGTGGTCCCATGAGGATTACCCCCTCATTGATGTGGGCGTGCTGGAGCTGAACCGCAACCCCAACAACTACCACGCCGAAGTGGAGCAGTCGGCCTTCAACCCCGCCAACATCGTGCCGGGAATCGGTTTTTCGCCGGACAAAATGCTGCAGGGCCGCCTCTTCTCCTACGGCGATGCGCAGCGTTATCGCCTGGGGGTGAATCACCATCAGATTCCGGTGAATGCGCCGCGCTGTCCGTTCCGCAGCTTCTTCCATCGCGATGGCGCGATGCGCGTGGATGGCAATTTTGGTTCGGAGAAGGGGTATGAGCCCAACAGTTTGGGCCTGTGGCAGGAGCAGCCGGAAACCAAGGAGCCGCCGTTGGAATTGACCGGCGCGGCGGATCATTGGAACGCCTACGCCGATGACGACGACCACTACACTCAACCGGGCATGCTATTCCGCATCATGACGCCGGAGCAGCAGCAGGTCTTGTTCGACAACACCGCGCGCTCCATCGGCGGCGCCGATGAGGCGGTGCAGCGGCGCCATGTGGAGAACTGCCGCAAGGCCGATCCCGCCTATGGCGCTGGGGTTGGAGTCAATCTGACTCTCTCTGCTCGAATGGAAATTGAACATTGCAGGGGAAGGGTAAAGAGGCTGGGGCTTCGCCCCAGACCCCACCAGGGCGCCGCCCTGGACCCGCGAGGGCTCTGCCCTCGACCCGCCAGGGAAATGATTTCCCTGGACCCTCGTAAGTTTCGCTTCATACACGTAAGGGGCTTTGTGCATACCCAATTCTGAATTGCGTCAACGTTGAAACGACAAAGTGGGCTCTACGTTATTGCGCAGAGCCCACCTTTGTTTACGCCATCAGAGCGCAACCAGCATCCTCGCACCTCACACGCTATTCCCTTTGGCCGGACTCCCGCAATTTCTCCCGCACCACCATGATCAGGCGCCCCATCCAGTTCTGCCCGCGCCCATCGCCGCCGTCGGACCACTCGGTGTCAAACGGCGAGTGTTTGACGATCTCCGCCTCGCCGGTGGCCAGCAACAGCTCGGCCAGATCCGCATGCTGGGTGAATTTGGCCCACAGGAGTTCAGCCATGATGTCGCGTTTGACCGTCTCCCAATCGGCGCGCAGCGGATACTCTCGCGAACGCCCCAGCAGACAGGCGTAACCGGGATCGGGCGCCAAGCGGATGCGCTCCACCAAATCGCAATCGGGCGGAAATTTGCGCGCCTGAAACGCATGCTCCACCGACGGCCACACGCCGTCATCGAGGGTGATGGCGTGCATTGAGTAGCTGGAGAAGACCCCATAGGGCGCTTCACTGGCTTCAAAAAACAGAATCGGGGAGGACGCAGACGGCTCGTGCATAAGCGACTCGATTTCAGAGAGTTTTAGAATCAAGCAGCGCTGCGCGCGGCCGCGTTGGGCAGCCTGAACCCGGCCAACATCTCCTGCAGGTTTTTCGACATGAGCGAGAACGCATCGGACTGCTGGTTCAAATTCACGCTCATGCCCTTCAACCCGGAGGCCACGCCAGTGATCTGCTCGGCCCCGCGCACCATATCAGATGACGCTTCCGTGGTCTGCTCAATGCTCTTGGCGATGGCCTGGGTTTTGGCGTAGGCGTTCTCCACCCGCTCGGCCATCTGCGCAACCAGGGTCGAGGAGTTGCCCACGCTCTGGGTCACTTCGCCCACGCCGGTGGAGACCTCCTGCGCGCTGCGGGAGACTTCGCTGGCGCCCTCATTGGCCTCGGCCACCTGCTGCGTCATGTGCTGGCTCACCTGCTTAACCGCCGCCATGGCCTGGGCGATCTCATCCATGGCGTGGTTCTGCTCCACCATGGCGTGTTGAATATCATGAATCAAACTATTGAGAATGGCGATCACCCGCGTCACCTCGGCGGTGGCCTGGTTGGCGGAGCTGGCGCCATTTTGGATAGTGTGGATCTGCTCGGAGATCAACTCCGTGGCCTCCCCGGTTTGCCGCGCCAGCGCCTTGACCTCATTGGCCACCACGGCGAAGCCTTTGCCGGCCTCGCCGGCGCCAGCGGCCTCAATACTGGCGTTGAGCGCCAACATGTTGGTCTGTTCGGCCACGCTGTTGATCAAATCGGCCACATGCCCAATCTCTTCGGCAGTGGTGACCAACTTGGCCATCTGCTTGCGCGCCTGGGTTACGCTGGCGTCCGCCACCACCGACTCGCGCACCGCATCCTCGCAGCTCTGCGCCACGTCGCGAATGCCCGCACTCACGCCGCCGACGGTTTGCGAAACCGAATTGACCGAGCGGTAAGTGTTGTCACTGCCTTCATTGAGATGGCGCATGTTGACGCTGAACTGTTCGGCGGCGGAGGCCACCGTGGAGAGATTGATATTGGCCTCTTCGGCGGCGGCGGAGATGGTGGTCATATCGCCGCTAGCCGATTGCGCATTGAGAGAGACGCGCTCCATCTCCCAACTCATGGTGCTGGAGGAGTCATTGATATCCTGAAGTTTGACATCAATCACCTGCGCGCCGGAGGCGATCTTTTGGCCCTGTTGGTCCAGCTCCTGGGCGTTGTCGGAGACGCCATGGGCGAGCTTGTTCAACAGAGTCGACGATTTGTGAATCTCTGCGGCTTTGTGATTGAGATCGGAGAAAATCTCCACCAATGAACGGGTCATGGCGCGCAAAGCGCCAAAGGCGCCTTCATCCTGCTTGGAGATGGCGTCCAGATCCACGGTCAGATTGCCGCGCGCGATTTCACACGCCACGTGGGCGATCTGATGCGGCTCACACCCCAGTTGGCGCCGCACATTATTGGCCAGCACATAGCCCGCCATCAGGCCGATGCCGATGGAGATCAGACTCACCACAATCAGGGTGGTCTCCGCGGTATGCTCATCGTTCTCGGCGCGCGTCACCGCCTCAGTGGTGAAGGACTCCAGCGCGCTATCGATCTCATGCAGACGGCTCTCCAGCTCTTGAGATTCCCGCTCCACCGATTTGTCCGCTCCCGCAGCAGGGTTGGCCTCGGGCTTGGCCAAAGAGTCGAGAATCTCATGGATATGGGCGTTGAGTTTGGCGTGTTGACTGCCCAGAGTCTCCAATTGGCTCAGGAATTTCTCGAACTGCGCCCGCTCCTCCAGGCTCTGCGCCGTCTGCGCGCCCTGTTGCGCAATCTCCTTGGCGTGGTTCAGCGATTGATCCACATGCTGGTCGTATTGGCCGATAATCTGGAGCGACTGCTGAAAACGGGCGCCAGCGTCCTCGCCCAGAGGAAAGCCGCCCAGGCGCATGCTGCGCTCCAATTCGATCAACTGATTCAGATAGGCGACCTCCACATTTTTCATCGCCTCGGAAAGCGGGATGTCCTTATGGGCGATAGCGGTCAATTCACTGCCAATTTGACGCATTTTCAACTGCGCGGCACCACCCAGCAACACCATCAGCAGAAGGAGCAAGCCAACCAAACCGAGAATTTTTGTGCGGAGTTTGACCTTGGATAACCAGTGCATGAGTTGATTCCTTACAAGAAAATCAGCTACCGGGCTTCATCAAACCAACAAAGCCGCGTCCAATTAAGCGAAGAGGGGAAAACTGTCCAAATTTGAGAACGGGTGCGTGCTAACTCAAAGCAGAGAGATTTCTATACAACCTACGTAAAACATGGAAAATACGGCATATTAGCTATTATCGCCTGAATTCAGCGCGCAGGGTCGGCGACGTTCCAGGGTTGTATTACATATATTAACCTGTACTATTTGATATCAAAACGGCGCCTTCTCGGCAACAAATTTCGTCACCATGACGGCAACATTTGACAACCAAGAACAATATCTTAGTGATTTTTCTACAGGAAGGAGCAGCGTTGACGTAAATGGGATTAGCGCCGGGTTTACGTTGATGAGGTCGGCGCGGCGTGCTTCCGTACACAGCCGGAAGAGAGTATGGGGTTGCCCCCATACTCTCCCACGACTGCTCTTACATATCGGCAAACGTCAGGTAAGGAGGAAGCCATCCGCCCCCAGCGCCACAGTGACCGCCTGTCCATCGGCGATCTCGCCCGCCAGCAGTTTCTCCGCCAGCGCGTCCTGCACCCGCCGCTGCAGCACCCGCTTGAGGGGCCGCGCGCCATAGACCGGGTCATACCCCTCATCGGCCAGGGCGTTGCGCGCCTCATCGGTGAGGCTCAGGGTGATTTTGCGATCCGCCAGCAGCGCACGCAGCCGATCCAGTTGAATCTCCACAATGGCGTCCATGTGCGCCCGACTCAAGCGGTGGAAAATGATGGTCTCATCCACCCGGTTGAGAAATTCGGGGCGGAAGCGCCCGCGCAGCGAGGTCATCACCTGCTCGCGCATCTGGCTGTACTGGGTCTCGTCGGTAAAGGCTTCGATAAACTCCGAGCCGATGTTGGAGGTCATCACCAGCACGGTGTTCTTGAAGTCCACCGTGCGCCCCTGGCCGTCGGTGAGACGCCCTTCATCGAGTACTTGTAGCAAGGTGTTGAACACATCCGGGTGCGCCTTCTCCACCTCATCAAGCAACACCACTGAATAGGGCCGCCGCCGCACTGCCTCGGTGAGCTGGCCGCCTTCGTCATAGCCCACGTAGCCCGGCGGCGCGCCGATCAGACGCGACACCGCGTGCTTCTCCATGTACTCGGACATGTCGATGCGCACCATGGCGCTGTCATCGTCGAACAGGAACGCCGCCAGCGCCTTGGTCAGCTCGGTCTTGCCCACGCCGGTGGGGCCGAGGAACAGGAACGAGCCAATGGGGCGGTTGGGATCCTGCAACCCGGCGCGGGCGCGACGCACCGCTTTGGCCACCGCCGCCAGCGCTTCGTCCTGACCCACCACCCGCTCGCGCAGACGCGCCTCCATCTGCAATAATTTCTCTTTTTCGCCTTCGAGCATGCGCGACACCGGCACCCCGCTCCAGCGGCTGACAATCTGCGCAATCTCCTCGGCGTCCACCACTTCGCGCAGCAGCGTCGTTTCGCGACTCTGCTCGGCCAAAACCTCGGATTCAGCGAGCTTTTTCTCCAAATCCGGAATCACGCCGTAACGCAATTTCCCGGCCGCTTCCAGGTTGCCTGCACGCTCGGCCTGCTCCAGCTCAATGCGGCTGGCGTCCAGCTTCTCCTTGAGCTGGCTCACCGCGTCGATGGCCTCTTTCTCCTGCTTCCAGCGGGCGGTCAGTTGCGCCGAGGTCTCCTTGAGGTCGGCCAACTCCGCCTCGATGCGACTCAGGCGCTCGCGGGAGGCGTGATCCTCCTCCTTGGCCAGGGCCGCGCGTTCGATCTCCAGTTGCAGAATGGCGCGGTCGGCCTCATCGATGGCCTGGGGCTTGGAGGTGATGGCCATGCGAATGCGCGCGGCGGCCTCATCCACCAGGTCGATAGCCTTGTCGGGCAGAAAGCGATCATTGATATAGCGGTCCGACAGCGTGGCGGCGGCGACGATGGCCCCGTCGGTGATGCGCACGCCGTGGTGGACTTCGTACTTCTCCTTGATGCCGCGCAGAATGGAGATGGTCCCCTCCACACTGGGCTCGCCCACCTGCACCGGCTGGAAGCGCCGCTCCAGGGCCGGATCCTTCTCCACATATTTGCGATATTCGTTGAGGGTGGTGGCGCCCACACAGTGCAAATCACCCCGCGCCAACGCCGGTTTGAGCAGGTTGGAGGCGTCCATGGCGCCATCGGTTTTGCCCGCCCCCACCAGGGTGTGCATCTCGTCGATGAACAGAATGATCTGGCCGTCGGCCTGCTCCACCTCTTTGAGGACCGCTTTCAAACGCTCTTCGAACTCGCCGCGATATTTGGCCCCGGCGATGAGGGCGCCCATATCCAGCGCCGCCAGGCGCACGCCGCGCAGGGAGTCGGGCACATCGCCGCGTTCGATGCGCAGCGCCAGCCCTTCGACGATGGCGGTTTTGCCCACGCCGGGTTCGCCGATGAGCACCGGATTGTTCTTGGTGCGGCGCGACAGGACTTGGATGGCGCGACGCACCTCCTCGTCGCGACCGATCACCGGGTCGAGCTTACCCTGGCGCGCCAGCGCGGTCAGATCGCGGGCGTATTTTTCCAACGCATCGAAGGTTCCTTCGGGGTCTTGACTGGTGACCCGCTGGCCGCCGCGCAGGGATTTGAGCGTCTCCAGCAGTTTTTTTTCCGTTATGTTGTGACGCTTGAACAGCGCCGCCAGCTCGCCATCGCCCTTCTGCGCCATGGCCAGCAGAAAGTGTTCGGTAGAGACGTACTCATCGCGCATCCCCTCGGCGATCTTCTCGGCGTGGGTCCACAGACTCTGCAAGCGCCGCGACGGCACGGTCTGCGCCGCCGAGCCGGTGACGCGGGGCTGTTTATCCAGAATCGCCATACACTCGCGGGCGATGGCGTCGGCGTCGACGCCGCTACGCTCCAGCAACGGTCGGGTGAGCCCCTCTTTTTGTCCCACCAGGGCCGAGAGCAGATGCTCGGGCTCCACCTGTTGATGGTCCATGGAGGCGGCCAAGCCCACTGCTTGGTTAAGCGCCTCGGTCGATTTTTCCGTCAAACGATCCTGCCGCATGGTTTTGCTCCTGATTGCATAACAACAGGCCGGACCACTGCCCGGCCAAACATCAGATGGGCATGGGAGATGGGAATTACAAGGGGCATAGCATGTGGGTGGATTTAATTTCTGCGTCAATCGTGGTGAATAAAGCCATACGAAGCCAAACCAGCACAGAGCGTTCAATGTTTGCGTGACGCAGGTTGATCTTGCGTTGACTATTGGCCGCCGACTGGTCGGCGGCGGGGCCTGGGGGCCGCGCCCCCAGCGGGGCGTGGGGCAGAGCCCCACGGTGTGGAAGTTGGGAGCTCGAGGGCAAAGCCCTCGATATCTTCCATTTCCAAAATCAAAAATGTTCAATCCGCATCACGACCACCACCCCGCAACAGCGCCGTGATAGTGGAGCAGATGCAGCAGCGCCCCGGTCGCCACGATGATCCAGACACGCCGCGCCCAACTGGGCAAGCCACTGTGCAAAGTGCGCTGAGCCAACAGCAGACTTCCCGCCGCCGCCAGCAAATAGAGCGCGCCAAACAACCAACTGGCCTCAATACCCAGGGAGGGGGTCAAATCCCGCGCGACGCCATGGCGGGCGACAGCGGCCAAATTGTGTAGCGGCGGTTGCACGGCCAAGAGCAGCGCCACGCCATAGCAGAGCCACCCAAACATCGCGCGGAGCATCAGCGCACCCCCTGCGCGACCAGCCGCCGCGACCATGCGCGATGCCGAGCGCGCACCGAGGGTAAATCATCGGCATAGGCGTAGTGGCCCACCGCCTGGGCAAACCGATCAAAGAGCCAGAACTGCCAGAGAAGCGTCGGCGCACTGGCCAGCAGTCGCGGCCATGACATCCCCGCAAACAGGGGGTCGCCATACTCGACCAAGTCCATCACCTGGGTCTGACGAATGTTGGGATGACGACGCGCCTGCTGCAATAGATCAGCGGAGAGCGGCGTGGCCAACAAAATCAGATGCTCCACCCTCGCCCCGCCATCGGCCAAGTCCAGCGCCGCCTGCGCCGCGACCACGCCGCCATAGGAGTAGCCGATCAGATTGACCTGATCACATCGATCCGGGCGCACGGGGAGTTGGGAATTGATGGCGTCACGATTGCGTTGCAGCGCGGCGGAGAGACCATCGAGCAACAAACTTTGGCGCGACCAACGCGCCGGGTCGGCAATGGCCACACCGCCCACGCCCGCCGCTTCCAGCGCATCGGCCATGCTGGTTAAATAACCCCCGCCCATACCCGAGGCGCCGAACAGAATCGCGCACGCTGCGGCATTCCCATCTCCGAGCGGCTGGCTCATGGGCGGCGCTGAAGCGCGATAAACAGCGCCTAACGCTGCCGCCGCCAGGAGTCCAGTAATTCCGACACGAATGAAAAGAGTGATTTTCATGACCTATCGTTTCAGTAATGGCCAGACAGAATCAAACCAGCACAGAGCGTTCAATGTTTGCGTGACGCAGGTTGATCTTGCGCTGACTATTGGCCGCCGACCAGTCGGCGGCGGGGCCTGGGGGCCGCGCCCCCAGCGGGGTGTGGGGCGGCGCCCCACGGTTTGGATTTTGACTTTGGGAGCTCGAGGGCGTAGCCCTCGATATCTTTCGTGACCAATACCCAAACTGTCCGATTCTGATTTCAACTGACAATAGAGAAATCCAGTTTCCACATAACGGGAATGCCCAGCGCAAAAAAAGGGGAGCCAACTGGCTCCCCTATAGACATCCTGCGTCAGCGTCAGGGCTTATTTATAAGCGCCGGCTCCGCAGAAGAAGGATTTGGCCGCGTCGGTCTTGATGTAGCTGGCCTTCTCGCGGATCTCTTCGCTGCCGGGGTAGGGCCACTTGTAGTTGACCCAACCTTCGCCATCGGCTTTAGCCTTGTCGATCATATCCTTGAACAGCATGTCGCCATATTTGTTGAAGCTCATCAGGTTCTTACCGGCCAGTTGCGGCTTCTTGGCGTGGAAGGTCATCACCCCTTCCAGATCCATGCAGAACATATAGAGGTCTTTGGGCAGAAATTCGCCGCCCTCTTGGGCAAACGCTTTAAACGCCGCGTCCTTGCCTTGGCTCTCCACCAGCGCCATGGCTTTGATGGTCAGCTCCTTGGCTTCTTCAGGCGTAGCCATGTCGCTGGCGTTGGCGGCGGACGCGCCGCTGATCATCAGAGCGGCCACAGCCAGAATTCGACCCCATTTTTTCATTGTGTAGATCCTTATTCAAAATAGAGGAGATTGGGAATTTCGCCAAATCGTGGCGTGCGCCACGCACGGGATTTTGCCAAAAGCCGGGCAATGCGTCCATCATCTATTTTTTGAATCCGCCACAAAAACGTCACACCGTTCCCAACGCCGCCAACTGCGCCTTGAACTGCTTGGCCGCCATGGCGTAGCCGCCATCGGCGCCGTCAACAAAATGCACATGCCGCCCATGACGTTGAAAGATCAAACAGGTCATCAAGGCGCGGTCGGACCAGTGGGCGCCGTAGATCAACTGTCCCGCCCGTCGCTGCTGCTCCAGATAGCTGGTTAATTGCGCCCGCTGGCGCGAGGTCCCGGCCAACACCATACGCAACATGCCGTCGAACTTCTGGCAATCGCAGGTTTCCAGCAAGCGCCTCTTATACAAGCGCCACGGACTCTGCGCGCCGGTCAGGCCATCCATCAGCAACACCCCCAACAGATTGATCGCCGCCAGCTTGATCCCTTGCAGCCAAACCTTCAGCGGCGCGGCGTCATTGAGCAGCAAACGCGCCTCATGGCGCAGATGATGAGGGGAGAAAGAGAGCGTTAGACCGCTCAGGGAGATGGGATGGCGCGACTGCTCATCGCCGTAGATGGCGGCGATGCGATCCAGCGTCTGGCCATATAGCGCCATGGCCGCTTCAGTGGATTCGGCGTGGGTTTGAATTAGCAGACTCACCGTCTCTTCGCGCGGCGAAGGCACATCGCGCCAACGGCACTCCAGGCCGGAGTGGTCGATGATGTCGTAATTCTCTTGGGGATCGATGCGATACGCCGCGCCGCGCGCCGCGTCTTTGACCAGCGCCTCGGCGTAGCCCATGCCGTCGCCGTGGAAGATGGCCTGATGATAGCCATGGGCCACCGCCACCCGCGCCATGCGCAGGGTCTGCCCGGCGGCCAGCACATCGGCGATGGGAACCAGCCCCACACGCAATTGCAGTTGGTAGACCCGATCCACCAGCGCCGCTGTGGCCGCCAGCACTGGTTTGGCGCTTTCGGCCAGCTCCGGGGGAATCAGCACTGTGGCGCCGTCGCCGCCGAACACAAACGGCAGGTCGCGACTCTCGGCCAGATTCAGCAAGGCGATGATGGAGAGCGCCCCGGCCATGTTCACTTCGCGATACAAACCGCGTTCGATGGCCTGGGTGGAGCCGCGCACGTCGGAGACCGCGATAAGCCAATCACAAGGCGGCTCCACGAAGGATGCGCCGTCGGTGATATCGCGGAATCTTGCCAGAGGCGGCAACCGCTCGTAGAAGCTGGCGCTCATGGCGTCACGCCTGCATAAGGGAGAGTAAGGGGACCATACGCTATTGGGGCTTGTCCGCGCGCTCCAGTTCCCTCATTTACACTAAATGTTCAATAGATTGGCGGTTTAGCAAGTGAGATAATTCTTATTGGCGCGTTCTGCTCGTCTCCTTTGCCACACACATTTTTACTCTGTGCTGGAGGGCGGCTTTTACTGCATTCGCCGCCCTACGGGCGACGGCCCCTACGGAGCCTGCTCACCGCCGTTTCCCCGTTTCCCTCTGTACTGGCTTGCGGTTCCTACTCAGCATGCGGCTCTGTACAAACTCCAACTCTGTTCAAGGGGGAAACGGCCTAAAGCTTAAAGATATTGGGGCGCCGCCCCACACCCCGCCAGGGCGCCGCCCTGGACCCGCTGGGGGCAGCGGCCCCCAGACCCCGCCTCCGGCCAGCCGGAGGCCAATAGTCACCCCCAGCTCAACCACTTTCCCGCAAACATTTTCACCCCGTGCAGGTCACTCCACCACTTGGATGAACGCGCCGGTCTCATCGGCGCCCCTGGGCAGAATCTCGCCGAAGCTGGTCAGCTCCAAACCCGCCTCTTTGGCCACTTTGAGGAACTCGTCCACACCCTCCGGCGCCACCGCCGTGAGCAGGCCGCCCGAGGTCTGCGGGTCGCACAGAATCTTCTTGCCGCGCTCGGAGATCGGCCCCACCTGATGCCCGTAACTGGCCCAGTTGCGGTCCGTGCCCCCCGGCGTGCTGCCCTTCTCCAGATAGAAATCCAGCTCGTCGATGGTGGGAACCTTGGCCGCCTCAATGCGCGCATTGACTTTGGAACCCGCGCACATCTCGCCCAGATGGCCCAGCAAACCGAAGCCGGTCACATCGGTCATCGCCTGCACCACCGCCATTTTGCCGAACTCGGCGCCGATGCTGTTCAAACGGGTCATGGACTCCACCGCCGTGGTGGTGTGCTGCGGCAACACCAACCCCTTCTTCTCCGCCGTGGTCAGAATGCCCACGCCGATGGGCTTGGAGAGGAACAGTTTGGCCCCCGGCTGGGCGGTGTCGTTGCGCTTGAGCTGATCCACCGCAACCCGGCCCGTCACCGCGAGGCCGAAAATGGGCTCGGAGATGTCGATGCTGTGGCCGCCCGCCAGTGGAATGCCCACCTCGGCGCAGACCGAGCGCGCCCCCGCCACCACCTGCTTGGCGATGTCGTTGGAGAGCTTTTTCAGCGGCCAACCCAGCAGGCCGATGGCCATCAGTGGTTCGCCGCCCATGGCGTAGACATCGGAGATGGCGTTGACTGACGCGATCTGCCCGAACTGGAACGGATCGTTGACGATAGGGGTGAAGAAATCGGTGGTGCTGATGATCGCCTGTCCGCCGCCGATATCGTAGACGGCGGCGTCATCACGGCTATCATTGCCCACCAACAACTCTTCAAAGGGGGCCGTAAACGCGCCCGCGCCGGAGAGAATCTCCTCCAGATCCTTGGGGGAAATTTTGCAGCCGCAACCGGAGCCGGGGCTGAACGCCGTCAGTTTGATCTCACTCATATTTTACTTCCTAATTGGTTTCTGGCCGTTATCAACATCTGTGCGGCCTGCTCCACCCATTGCGCCATGCTGGTTGGCTCGGGCTCGGGGCGCAAATGCGTGACCCGCTCGGGATCGCGCTTGCCCGCCCCATGGGCGTACTGTTTGTCATAATAGTGCAGCAGCCTCTCGGCCACTGCAGCCAACTCTCCGGCTTCGATCTGCGCGATGCACTCCGCCGCATCGCGTCCGCCCAGCCGTTTTTGAATCCGCTGCACCGCCGCCGCCAGTTCGGCGCGCGACTCCACCCCATACAGCGCGGTCAGATGCACAACCCGCAGCGCCCGCGGCGCTTCCAGGAAGTACAAGCGCGCCTCACGCATGGGGTTGAACAGCTCATCGGGCACTGCCGCGCGCCCCACCAGATGGCTCTCATCCTCCACCCACAGGGTGCGGCCCGGGTCCAAGTCATCCAGTGCGCGCCAGATCAGATTGAGGAACTGCTCGGTGGAGGGCTGCGGCGGCTGGCCGATGGCCCCAAAGGCGGAGCCGCGATGGTGCGCCAGTCCTTCCAGATCCAATACCTGCTCGCCCATCTGGCGCAGCGCGCGCAGAATTTCGGTTTTGCCGCTGCCGGTGAAGCCGCCCACCACGGCGATCTTCCACGGCAGGCTGATGCGTTCGCGGGCGCTGCGGCGGAATTGCCGATAGCCTCCCTGCAGCACGCGCGGTTGCAGCCCGGCCTTTTCGAATAGCCAGCCCATGCTCTGGGAGCGTTGGCCGCCGCGCCAGCAGTAGAGTTTGATGCGCCCCTCCAGCGCCAGCGAAGTCGCATGGCGGGCGAACATCGCCATCTTCGGCCCGACGAACTCCAACCCGCGCATCAACGCTTCGTTCTTGCCCACCTGTTTATACAGCGTGCCCACTTCAGCGCGCTCGTCATTGGTGAACAGCGGCAGGTTTTGCGCCCCGGGCAGATGTCCGGCGGCGTACTCCCCCGGCGAGCGCACGTCGAGGATGGGCAGATCGCGTTCGTGGTAGAGGAACTGGTCGGGCGGTGTGAGCATGGAAGAACACAAATCACAAAAAGGGGAATAGGGGACTCAACGCGCGCGGAACAAAACCACAGCGCAAAACTGCGCCATTATGCCCCATTGACGCCCCTTGCGATAGTGTGCGCAACAATCAGTGCGACCGACCGCCAAGCGCCGTCAAACCGTTTCCGCCGGAAACTCCTGCGGGTCGAACTGAATCATGCCGCGCCCGGCCTTTTTGGCTTGATAGAGCAGCCCATCGGCGCGCTTCATCAACTCGATGGGGTTCTCACTGGCCAGCGCCGAGCGCATCAGCACCGCGCCCGCGCTGATGCGCGCCAAGGGCGTGATCCCCTGACCATCATTCAACGCAGCCTGATTCTCCAGGAAGGCGGCTTCCAATCGGTCGTACCACAACGTGGGCGCGCTGCTCCACTCGCCGGTGAGAATGGCGACGAACTCATCGCCGCCAAAACGGGCCAGAATGTCCGAACTGCGGCTATGCGCCTTAAGCGCCTGGGTGAAGGCCACCAGCACCTCATCACCGACATTGTGGCCGTAGGTATCATTAATCTGTTTAAAGTGGTCCAGATCAAAGACCACCAGCAGGCTCTGCGCGCCGCGCTTTGCCAGCGCCGTGCGTTGCTGCAACGCCTCATCGAATGCGCGGCGGTTGAACAGCCCTGTCAGCCCATCGTGCAGACTCTGGAACGCCAGTTGATCGCGCGCCTCCACAATGCGCTCGAGCAGATGGAAAACGCGCCCGAGAATGGCGGCGCTCTCTTGCAGCGTCACATGCCCCGTTGGGGTCGATTCGCCGCCGCCATCCACCGCGCTCAAAGAGGCTTCGATGATGTGCAGGTCGTCCATGAAGTGGGCGACGATATGGCGCGTCAAAAAGAGGATAACCAGAATCGCCACACAGAAAACCACGCCGCCCACACAGAACAGCAGCACCATCATCTGGTTGTAGTGGGTCATCCGGGAGAGATACTGCAGCGACCAGTCGGTCCCCGGAATGGGAGACCAAGACGTCTCTGTTTCCTGCCGTACTGCGCCACCGACGCCATCAACTTGCGCGATCAGCTCCTGATTGCCATCGCGAATGGCCAGATAGCGCCCTTGCGACAGATGCTTGGAGACCCGTTGTTGAATGCTCTCCACGCTGAAGCTGATAAACAGCACCCCATGCTTCTCGCCGAACTGCTCCACCGGTTGGGTGATGTCAAAATGCACCAGGCGCGGATTGTTGCGATGCACCGGCGGACGCGGCGTCGGCTCGCCGCGCATAATGTGCTGCATGTCGACCAGGCAGTCGGGTCCAAGCATCAACTCCACCGGCTCGCCCAGCGCCTGCCCATTCGCTTCGAACAGCGCCACGCCGATCACCCCGGGCAGGGATAAGCGGATTTCGCTGGAGAGCTCCTGGGCTGCTTCCAGATCCTCAGTGAGCAGAATATCGATGACTTTCTGCTTTTTGGCGATGCGGGCGACCAGATCCTGATAGAAGGAGAGCAGGTTGCTCAGGTCGTGCTCGATCATGGCGCGTTCAATGCGTTCATGATCCTGCGCATCCGTGCGCAACAGATAGTCAAAAGAGACGCCCAGAATCACACTGCCCGCCAAAAACATCGCCAGGACATAGGCCAGATAGCGCCCGGTCAAGCGGCGCGCCGAGACGCTATGCAAGATGGCGCTATGTAGAGAGGAGCTCTCCACCCACCCCTCCTGAGATAAAGCCAGTCCGTCATCGCGGGGCGCGCGCCATACCCGTATGCGCCCGCTGCCAGTGTGCGCTGGGCAGAACAGGCGAAACGCCTGGATTAGCGTCTGGCCACAAGAATTATAACAGCCTGATTTTTTGAGGATAGAAAAAACGGAATCGATGTGACTTCCTGCGTCGCAACACACCGGTTCGACACCGCTGCAAACAAGCGTAGAAGGGCGTCATCTATGCAAGAAAACAAAAAATGGGGCGCGTCCTCACCACAAACGCGCCCCAAGTTTTCTCTCATGCAAGCGGAATCGAAGACGTGGAAAGCCGCGCCTCTTATCCCTTGACCAGCTTGCCCAGCAGGCTCTCCAGCAGAGTGCGCGGGGCCTCCCCCGCCGGGCGCCCACGCCACATCATCACCGCCGTCGCCACGGTCATGAGCAGGGCAACGGCGCCCAACGCCAGGGCGATCTGCGGGCTGTGCCAATTCTCCGCCACCGGCAGCCACGGCGCGCCGGGATTGGTGATGTAGAGCGCCATGGCGAACGGCAGCGTATAGGTGCGCGCCTGGATAAAACGCGCGCCGTTGCCGCCCATGAGCAGCAGCGGCGGCAACAGATGCACGATGGCGAACGCCGCCCACTGCCCCGGCTGGGTCTCCGGCGGGATGGTGCCGTAGACGAAGGTGAAGTTCCACACCACATAGGCCAGCACCCAGCCCACCCCCAGATCATACTCCAGCGGGTTGCGCGCATCGTCGCGATTGACGGTGATGAAGCGCGGATAGGCCTGGGTCAGCAGCAGCAGCGCTCCGGCCCCGGCGTTGAGCAGACTGCCGCCAAAGGATTGCTCCGGCGTGCTGATCATCACGTCGAGAATTTCAAAGCCCACCGCCTCCAGAATATTGATGAACAGCACCAGATAGGCCACCAGGCGCCAGCCGTGCTTGTCGGCCCAGTTGCGAAAGCGCAGGCCGGAGATCAATGCGCCGCCGATGCACACGGAGACAAACTTCAGATAGCCGAAGGTCCCCGCCGCCACGTTGCTGCCGGGCTGCATCCAGTAGGCCAGCAGCAGCGCCGGGATGCCGATGAACACCGCCACATGGCCCCACCACCCCTGCAGCCGGTTGAGAAAAATCGCCACGCCGACCAGGATGGCCGCGCAAATTGCAATCCAAGCGATGAGCATATCGCGCTATCCTTTTGTTATGATTCTGAATCAATCAATCAAACGAATCCTTCACAGCGGCGAGCATAGCACACCACAGGCGCAGAATATCCCCATCGGCAAAAAAAGCGTTTGCCATCATACCGACCGGTATGTATGGTGTTTCCCATGCACATACCGACCGGTATGCATGATAACGCCCCAACGCAAGGATCCAGACGCTTGACCGAAGCCCAAAAAAAGAGCGCCGACGCCACCCGTGAAAAGCTGCTGCAGGCCGCCTATGAGGAGATCCACCTGCACGGCTTTCAGGCCGCCAGCCTGTCGGCGATCCTCAAACGGGCGCAGATGACCAAAGGGGCGCTGTATCACCACTTCCCCAACAAACTGGCGCTGGGCTACGCGGTGGTGGAGGAGGTGCTACAAGAGGAGTTCGAACGCGACTTCTTCCAGTACTTCCGGCAGAAGGACAACTTCATCGACGGCTTTCTCTATGCGGCGGAGAAGGGACGCGACGCGCGCCAGGCGGACCTGGTGCAGCGCGGCTGCCCGGTCAACAACCTGATTCACGAGATGTCGCCCATTGATCCCGGCTTCAGCACGCGCCTGGACGCCATCATCAGTTGGGCGGTGGAGATGTTCGAATCCCAACTGCGCATCGACCAGCAAAAGGGGCTGATTCGCGCCGATATCGATCCCCACTGCACCGCGCTGTTCATTGTGGCGGGCATGAAAGGGTGCGTGGGGCTGGCGAAAAACGTGCAGAGCGCCGAACGCTTCAACCAGTGCGTCTTTGCCTTGATTCAATACGTCCAGATGCTGCGCGCTTAACGCCCAGCCGAACAAAATTTCTCACGCCTGTATTCAAAGGAGCGCCGTCATGGCGGAAAAATTCATCCATTTGGTTATACGCTGGCGCTGGTTGGTGATTCTGCTGACCCTCGCCACGGTGGTCGGCTCGGCGGCGGGGTTGAAGAATGGCCGCTTCGATACCGACTATCGCGTCTTCTTCTCCGGCGACAACCCCCAGCTCATCGCTTTCGATACGCTGCAGGCCACCTACACCAAGAACGACAATGTGATGTTCGTGCTGGCGCCCCAGGATGGCCAGATCTTCACCCGCGACATGCTGGAGATCGTGCGCGAGTTGACCAAGGAGTCGTGGCAGATCCCCTACTCCATCCGCGTGGACTCCATCACCAACTTCCAGAACACCGAAGCCGAAGAGGATGACCTCATCGTCGCCGACCTGGTGGAGGATCCCGCAGCGCTGACCGACGCCGACCTGGAGCATGTCAAGCAGATCGCCCTGGCCGAGCCGATGCTGCGCAATCGACTCATCGCCCCGGCTGCGGACGTCACCGGCGTCAACGTGACGATTCAGCTGCCCGACGACATCAAGGACAAGGCGGTGCCGGAAGTGGCCGCGTTTGTGCGCAAAATGGCGGACAAACTGCGCGCCGAGCACCCCGACCTGACCGTGCACCTGACCGGCATGGTGATGATGAACAACGCCTTCCCGGAGTCCTCCAAGCGCGACATGGGCACGCTGATTCCCGCCATGTTCGGCGTGGTGCTGCTGATGTTGGCGTTTATGCTGCGCTCGTTCTGGGGCGTGCTGGGCACCCTGCTGGTGATTCTGTTCTCCATCCTCACCGGCATGGGATTGGCGTTCTGGGGCGGCATTGTGCTCACTGGTCCGTCGTCGGCCTCGCCCACCATCATTCTGACCATGGCGGTGGCCGACTGCGTGCATATTCTGGCCACCTTCCTGCACCACTACGGCGCCTATGGCGACAAGCGCGCGCAGATCACCGAGAGCATGCGGGTCAACTTTCAGCCGGTGTTCCTCACCAGCCTCACCACCGCGCTGGGCTTTTTGTCCATGAACTTCAGCGATTCGCCGCCGTTCCATGACCTGGGCAACATCGTCACCATCGGCGTCATCGCCGCCTTCGTCTACTCGGTCACCTTCCTGCCCGCGTTCATGGCCATCGCGCCGGTGCGTCAGCCCAAGCCGCGCAAACACAGCACCCGCGCCATGGATCGTATGGGCGACTTCGTGGTGGCCAAACGCCGCGCGCTGCTGCCGCTGATGCTGGCCGCCTCGGCGGGGTTGATCGCCTTCCTGCCCAGCAATGAGCTCAATGACGAGTTCGTCAAATACTTCAATCCGCGCATGCCGTTCCGTCAGGCCGCCGACTTCTCCACCGAGCGTCTGACCGGGCTGTACATCATCGATTACTCCATCGACTCCGGCAATGCGGGCGGCGTGGCTGATCCCGAGTTCCTGGCCAATGTGGAGAAGTTCGCCCAGTGGTATCGGCAGCAGCCGGAGACCATTCACGTGGGTAGCATCACCGACACCTTCAAGCGGCTGAACAAGAATATGCACGGCGGCTCTGACGACTGGTACAAGCTGCCCGAGGCGCGCGATCTGTCGGCGCAATATCTGCTGCTGTATGAGATGTCCCTACCCTACGGCCTGGATCTGAACAACCAGATCAACGTGGACAAATCCAAAACCCGCTTCACCGTGACAGTGGAGAACCTCTCCTCCAGCGCGGTGATTGCGTTGACCGACCGCGCCGACGCCTGGATGGCGGCCAATCTGCCCGAAGGGATGCGCGCGGTGGGCTCCAGCCCCACGGTGATGTTCGCCCACATCGGCCAGAGCAACATTCACAGCATGCTCACCGGCACCACGGTGGCGCTGGTGTTGATCTCGCTCACCCTCATCGTGGCCATGCGCTCGATTAAGATCGGCCTGCTGAGTCTGATCCCCAACTTGGTCCCCGCCGGCATGGCGTTCGGGCTATGGGCCATGATCGACGGTCAGGTGGGTCTGGCGCTGTCGGTGGTGGCGGGCATGACCCTGGGCATCATCGTCGACGACACCGTGCATTTCCTGTCCAAGTACCTGCGCGCCCGGCGCGAAAAGGGGCTGGATCCTGAAAACGCCGTGCGCTACGCCTTCCACACCGTGGGGCTGGCGCTGGTGGTCACCACCGTGGTGCTGGTGTGCGGCTTCCTGGTTTTGACCAATTCCAATTTTAAACTCAACGCCGACATGGGACTGCTCACCGCCATCGCCATCTTCCTGGCGCTGGTGGTGGACTTCCTGCTGCTGCCGCCGTTGTTGATGAAACTTGAGGAGAAGAAAAGTGCGCAAAACGATAATGACACGGATGCTTCTGACCGCGCTGTGCGCCAGCCCGTTGCTGTGGGGGCCGACGCCTGAAGCGCGCGCCGACGCCTATGCGGGGATGGACCCGGAGCAGAAAGGTCTGGCCATCGCCCAGGAGGCCGACAAGCGCGACACCGGCTTTGTGGACATGACCGCCGACATGCGCATGGTGCTGAAAAATCGCCACGGCGAGAGCAGCGAACGACAGATGCGCATGCGCACCAAGGAGGTGAGCGGAGACGGCGATATGAGCCTGTCGGTGTTCGATACGCCTCATGACGTCAAGGGCACGGCGATGCTGACCCACTCCCACGCCCTGGAGGCGGATGATCAGTGGATGTATCTGCCCGCCCTCAAGCGGGTCAAGCGCATCGCCTCGCGCAACAAGTCCGGCCCCTTCATGGGCAGCGAGTTCGCGTTTGAGGATCTGGGCTCGCAGGAGGTGGAGAAGTACGCCTACAAGTGGCTGCGCGACGAGGAGTTGGATGGCCATCCGACCCATGTGGTGGAGCGCTACCCCAAATATGACTACTCCGGCTATACGCGCCAGGTGGCGTGGATGGACAAAGGGATGATGCAGCCGCTCAAAGTGGACTACTACGACCGCAAGAACGATCTGCTCAAAACCCAGACCTTCAGCGGCTACAACCAGTATCTGGACCAGTTCTGGCGGCCCAATCGCATGTACATGATCAACCACCAGACCCACAAGAGCACCGAATTGAGCTGGAGCAACTACCAATTCCGCGTCGGTTTGAAGGAGCGTGACTTCGACCGCAGCGGACTCAAGCGCGCGCGATGAACAGGCGTCATTTACGCTTCTTCGCCGCACTGTCGGCGGCGGTATTCCCCCTTACAAGCGCCGCCGCCGACGCTCTTTCCACCGGCGCCTGGTCCGGCTACGCCGCAGCCGACGCGCGCCTGTTTCCCGAGGCGGGCCTTTACACCGACCAGCGGCAGGCGTTTGTGGGCTTCTCCGCGCAGCCGGAGTACTACACCGCCTGGGATGGCGACAACCAGAGTCTTACCGTCACCGGCTTTGCGCGGCTGGACCTGCAGGACGAAACCCGCAGCCATCTGGATCTGCGCGAGCTGGTCTGGCGCATCACTCGCGACGACTGGCAGCTCAAGGCGGGGATCTCACGGGTGTTCTGGGGCGTCACCGAGTCGCGCCATCTGGTGGACGTGATCAACCAGACCGATGCGGTGGAGGGGCTCGACGGCGAGGACAAGCTGGGCCAGGCCATGGCCAATCTGGCCCTCTACAGCGATTGGGGCACGCTGAATCTGTTCTGGTTGCCGGACTTCCGTGAGCGCACCTTCCCCGGTGAAGAGGGGCGCCTGCGCCCGGCGCTGCCGGTGGATATGGCGCAGGCCCGCTATCAATCGGCGGCGGGACGGCATCATCAGGACTTCGCCGCGCGTTGGACCCACGCCTTCGATATCGACGCGCTGGAGGCGGGGTTGGATGTGGGCGTCTCCCACTTCCAGGGGACCAGCCGCACCCCTGGTTACGTCGCCTTTGTGGACGATGGCGGCCGCATAACCCTGGCGCCCTACTACGACCAGATCAGCCAAACCGGACTGGATCTGCAGCTCACCACCGACGCCTGGTTGTGGAAGCTGGAGGCGATCACTCAGGACGCCAAAACCGCCGATCGCCACACCGAAGCGGTGGGCGGCTTTGAGTATACCTTCGTTGGCGTGATGGAGAGCGACGCCGATGTGGGGCTGATCTCCGAATATCTATTTGATGATCGCGGTGACTCCTCTCCGCAACCGTTCGACAACGATGTGATGATCGGCGCCCGCGTCACCCTTAACGACGTGCAGAGCACCGAGTTCATCGTCGGCGGCATCGTCGATCTGGAGAGCCATAGCACGGTGCTGTCGGTGGAGGGGAGCCGACGCATCGGCGAGAGCTGGAAGCTCTCCATCGAAGGGCGCGCCTACGCCAACATCGACGCCGCCGATCCGCTCTATCCGTGGCGTCGTGAGCATGTGCTCTCCATCGAGATGGCGCGCTATTTTTAACCACAGGCCGAATGTTGGGGAATCGTTACCAATGTGACGGACTGTTTTCGCAACGCTCAACGAGGCTTCACGCACAGGGTGCAGTGTGCCTCCCGTCTTGGCCGGGCTGATCCGCAACAGACCTTCGGCGCGCGCCGTCGTCACCGGTTTTGTCGCGCCACGCCAGCCCCCGGGACCCTTCGCACATCCTCGCACACCCTTTCTGACCTCCCTCCCCTCGAATCTGCGCGGTTTCGTCGCTTAAGACGGAACCGCGCAGCGTCGCTCCCTGCGCTGAAACACTTTTGAAATAAAAAACTCTTCGCATAGATACAAGAGGTTGTTGACGCAATACGCCGCTTGTTTACGTTCCAGGGCGATAGTTGTAGAGAACACGCGCGGAGTATGACATTGTAAAAAGACTCTTTTTCCACAAATAATTCACTGTGTAATTAGTTGATGGGGCGCCCTCATGTTCAAGAATGTCAAGATCGGCGGCAAACTGGCGATCGGCTTCGGCATCGTCATCGCGCAGATGCTGGCGCTGGGACTGTTCGCCATCTATGAGATGAATCATCTGGCCAACAATACCGACAAACTCTACAAACACCCCTACACCGTCAGCACCGCCGCCCTGCGTATTCAGAGCGATATCATCGCCATGCACCGCAGCATGAAGGATGTGGCCCTGGCCAAGAAGGTGGGCGATATCGACGAAGCCACGGCAAAGGTGGATGACTACGAACAGAAGGCGCTCAAGGACTTTAAAATCCTCAAGGATGCGTTCCTGGGCGACAAAACGCGCATCAACAAATTGGAAAAAGCGTTCCGCGACTGGAAACTGATTCGCGATGAGGTGATCGCCCTGATGCGGGAAGGCAACCGCGGCAAAGCCGCCGACATCACCAAATACAAGGGCGCCGATGCGGTGCACGATCTGCAGAGCGGCATTCAGGGCATTGTCACCTTCGCCGCCGACAAGGCCCAGGCGTTCCATACAGAAGCCAGTCAAACACGTGATCTGACTATCACCGCCACGGTGATTCTGCTGGTTCTGGCGGTACTTATTGGCGGCGGCGTCTCCTGGGGCATCACCCAGATGATCATTGCGCCGCTCAAGCGGGCGCTGAATGTGACCGCCGCCATCGCCCAAGGCGACCTCACCTTCGACCGCCATATCACCCGCACTGATGAAGTGGGCATGCTACAGCGCTCCCTACACGAAACGGTCAAGAGTCTACGAGAGATATTCGGCGAGATTCAGCAACGCGTGGTGCAGCTCAACGATGCGGCGGACACCTTGGGCGACGTGGCGGGCTCCATGGAGGGCAGCGCTGCGACCATGCGCAAGCGGGTGGATGCGGCGGCGGACAACGCCAACGCCATGAGCAGCAACATGGAGACCATCTCCGACCAAGCCAACCGCGCCGATGAGAGCATGCGCGCCATCGCCAGCGACTCAATTCAAGCCTCCAACAACATGAGCACCATTTCGGCGGCGTCGGAGGAGGCCTCCACCAATTTGAGCCAGGTGGCGGGCGCCTCGGAGCAGGCCACCGCCAGCATGATGGAGGTCAACGCCGCCGCCGATCGCTCCTCCCTGAGCGTGGAGAGCGTGGCCTCGGAGATTCAAGGGGTGACCGACTCCCTGAGCGAGGTGCGCAGCCAGTGTCAGGCGGCCAACAAGGAGTCCACCGACGCCAGCACATTGACCCAAGGCAACAGCAAATCCATGAGCGAGTTGGCCAAATCCACCGAAGAGATCGGCAAGGTGGTCAAGCTGATCAACGACATCGCCGACCAGACCAATATGTTGGCGCTCAACGCCTCCATCGAGGCGGCGGGCGCGGGCGAAGCGGGCAAGGGCTTCGCGGTGGTGGCCAACGAAGTCAAGGAGCTGGCTGGGCAGACCGCCGAGGCGACCAGCTCCATCAGCAAGCAGATCACCGCCATTCAAGGCAAAACACGCCAGGCGACCCAGTCCAGTCAAGAGGTCTCGCGCATTATTGAGCGCCTCAATGAAGCCAATGAGGAGATCTTGAGTTCGGTTGATGCGCAGAGTCGCTCCATCGCCTCGATCTCCCGCTCCATGGAGACGGTGAACCAGGAGTCTATGGAGGTGAGCCGCAGCGTCACCGAGGCCCATACCGGCATTGAGTCGGTGACGCGCAATGTCAGTGAGATCAACGCCGGCATCGCCGAGGTGACGCGCAGCGTGGGCGACGCCACCGCGGGCATTGAGCGCATGGCGGTCAATGTGCAGGAGGCCACCGCCGGCAACGCCGAGATCACCACCAACGTCGCCAACGCCGCCACCTCCTCGCGGGAGATCGCGCAGAGCATGCAAGCGGTGCGCGGCGAAGCGGTGGAGATCTCCACCATGAGCGGCTCGGTCAACAGTCACGCCTCATCGGTCTCCACCATCGCCACCGATCTGGAGACCATGATGCAACGCTTCAAGCTGCAAGCGTAAGGAGCGGAGCGAATGATGCGACTGCTGATGATGCTCACGCTGTTGGCGGGGCTGACCCCCGGGGCGGCGCAGGCGGCGACGCCGGGGGATGTGCTGGGGGTGGGGCGTGCGGTGGTGCAGGATCTGGAGGAGATTCGCGCCAAGCTCGACGCCAACGCCAATGCCCAGGAGGAGATTCCCGTGGTCGGCGCGTCGCCGCGCGAGGTGTTCTATCAGGCCGAGAGTCTGGAGTTGAAGATTGTCGATCTGGTCAAACAGCGCGCCGGACTCGATCCGCGTCCGTTGCTGCTGCTCCCCCCCGCCAAAATCACCCCGGATCATGTGTTGGCGGTGATGCAGAGCGCCCATCGCATTCTGGGCGAAGGCAAGCAGGCGTTGGGTGTGGGCGCGCCCACCCGTCCGCAGAAGGTGGAGAAGGCGACCCCTACGGACGTCTACAAAACGTTGATGCAGGCCAACCGGCAGATCAATCTGCTGCTCACCACCAAGATTATTCCCAGCGATGTGTATCAGCGGGTGGAGGAGTCGGTGCAGATTGCGCAGATTCTCAACGCCGCCCATGGCGACGATGCGACTTTGGATCTGCCGCAGTTGGACCTGAAAAAGGGACCGGGCGACGTCTATAATCAGATGATCCGCTGTTTCCGCATCATCCACCAGATTTTGAGCCTGTCGAGCGTCAAATCGATGGATCTGGAGACCGGCCACGAGGCGGCGCAAGGGACCACGCCGGGGGATGTGTATGACCTGGCTTCGCTGCTCTATTCGGAGATGGCGCACCTCTATTTCGATCTGCCCAAACGCCCGCTCACGCCGGGGGTGGGGTACCCTGGACCGAAAAAACCGGGGCATGTGTATCAATTGGCCGAGGCGCTGGAGGATCAACTGCTGCAACTGCGCAAGAACGTGCTGCAACACGCGGTGGCGAAGTAGTCGGCGCGTTCAGCCGGGTTGGAAGATGTACTCGGTAAAATAGACCGCGCTCATTTCCCCTCCGCGCAGCTCAGGCGAATGCTTCAAGCGTTGGTCAAGCAACCGCGTGATCTCCTCCTTCAAAGCCTCCCGCCCCGAGTCGCTCAGGAGTTCTGTGACGCTTTTCCGCCGCACAATCGCAATTACGCCATCCCGCATCATGGGCGCGTGAAAGAGAATCTGCTCCTCGGTGAGTTGGTCCAGGTTGCGTATGGCCAACGCCACGCCGATTTTGAAATACCCTCCACCCTGCGTCTTTGGCAATCCGATATTGACCACAATGGGCGCCAGTTGGAATCGTCCGCCACTCTTCAGCAGCGGCGCACCCATCGGCTGAGGTTGCGGTTCAGGCTCGACCTCCTTCTCCTGTTGCGACAACTCCACCTGCCGCGCCTCCTTGTCCAACTTCTCCTTCTGACTCACCACCGCAACGCCCATTGCTATGGGCAGCGCCATCAACGCCAGCGCGCCGATGACCAGGGCGGCGTTGTCGTCACGCAGCACCGTGGGCTTATCGGGTTGCGTCCTCAGGATGCCTGCCGCAGCTGGTTCGCACACCATCCAGCGCAACCCGGCCCCATACATCAAAGTCACGAAACTGAGCGCAAAGGCGTCATACGACGCCCCATGCAAGAGCTTGCCGGGATCCACGCTGTGAAGAATCTGCATCAAACCGATGCCTGTGCCCAGCCATCCAGCGAACCAGAAAGAGCGACCCATGGTCTGGAGCGTGTGGCCATCCTCCGTAGTGGACCAGCGCGGCGGCCCTGTGATCAGCGTGGTCCACGCCACCACGGCGCGCACAGTGGCGCGTCCTCCCCGCGCCTGAGCGGTCAGCCCCACACCAACAAACAGGCAGACCAGATAAGATGGAAGGTTGAGAAAAAAGGAGAACTTCCCTCCTCCCGAAGCCATGGCCAGGATCACAATGCCCCACGCCATGCTAAACGCTATGAAATGACTCACCCTCTCCACACAAGCCTCTACAAGTATAGTCGTTAGCATTCAAAAGTGCACATATGGGTGCTGAAAGATATCGAGGGCTGCGCCCTCGAGCTCCCAAGATCAAAATCCAAACCGTGGGCGCTGCCCACACCCGCTTAAGGGTCACAGACCCTTAAGAATCCCGACAAATTTCCGTTGGAAATTTGTCCCCTAGTCAGCACAGGCTGAATCAACGTCATGCAAACAATGAGCGCTTTGGATTTGTGTCATTCTGGATTCAAGCGGCTATAATTGAATAAACGACTGACTTTGAGTCGGGGAATGAGAGTAATGATAAAGGTAAACACCCGGGTCTGCAAACAGCCGTGCGCAGACGCCCAATATTGTTCGATAAGGCTGGCTCAATAGAGCTATCAAATATTCGGTGAAATTGACCCACTGGGCCGCTGTCTGTGATGAGCCAGAATTTAACATGTCATCTGCAGCACCACCTTTAACACCCCCTTACGCGCGGCGGCGGTCAAGGCGGCTTCGCCCTGATCCAGGGAGAAGCGCGCGCTGATCAGCGGCGCCACATCAATCACCCCCTGCGCCAGCAAACGCACCGCCGCATCCATGGGCCCGCAGCGGGAGCCGCAGAGAGTCACCTCATCCACCACCAGGGCGTTGAGATCCAACTCCGCCGCCCCCTGCTGCGCTGCGCTGGTGGTTTTGAGAATAATCCGCCCCCGGGGCCGCACCAGGGATTGCGCCAAAGCCAGCCCGCTGGCCTCGCCGCTACAGGCCACCACCACATCCTGCGACCGCGCCACCGGCGGTTCAGACGCCAAACCAGCGCGCGCGCCCCACTGCTCCCCCAGCGCCAGCTTCTCGGCGTGGCGACCTACCAGGGTCAGGTCACAACCGGTGAGGGCCAGCACTTGCACAATCAGCAGTCCCAAACGGCCATCGCCAATCACCGTGACCCGCTCGCCCGGGGCGATGGGGTGTTGATCGGTGATAGCCAGAGCGGCGGCGAGCGGCTCGGCGAACACCGCCTGATCGTCGCTCACGCCGTCAGGAACCGCATGCAGATTGGCCTCAGGCAACAGGCAAGAGTCGGCAAACGCGCCATCGCGACCGAGAATGCCCAGCACGTCGCGCTGGGCGCAGTGGGTGATGTCGCCGCGACGGCACGGGGCGCATTGGCCACAGGCGCGATTGATGCCCCCCACCACCCGTTGGCCAATCCACCTTGCATTATCCGCTTCTTCAACCACGCCAACGAACTCATGACCCAGCACGCCGGAGAAGCCTTTATACCCGGCGATCAGTTGTAGATCGGTGGCGCACACCCCGGCTTGCACCACACGGATGCGCGCCTCCCCCGCCGCACGCGGCGCGATGGGATAGTCACGCCGCAACCGCGCCGCGCCGTTCTCACACACCAGGGCGCGCATCGCGCCACTCTTATCCTGAGACGCCATCACCGACTCCTCCTGGATCACAGGCCGGGGCGCAGACAGCCGCTTGACGCGCCCGCGCCTGCAACAGTCCGCCGCGCGCATCGCGCTCAACCACGCAGCAGCGCAGCAGGGCTTGTTTGAGCAGAATGCGCCCACGCTGCACCCGCGAGCGCGCCGCCGACGGCGACAGCCCCAGGCGCAGCGCCAACGCGCTCTGCGCTTCGCCCTGCAGATCCGCCGCCCGCACCGCCTCGCGATATTTGACCGGCAGTTGCGCCAGCAGCGGCGCCACACAGGGGGCCAGCGGCGTCCAACTGCTCGCCGCCTCCGCTTCCGCCGCCGCCCCCGATGCTGGGAGGACGCGCCCGGCGCGGCGTCGCTGATCCGCCACCACCGAGCGCGCCACCGCAAACAGCCACGCCTCGGGATTGACCGCCCGCGCCAGGGCGTGCCGATGCCGCCAGGCGCGAGCGAAGGTCTCCTGCGCCGCCTCTTCGGCCTGGTCCACACTGGGCAGCCGCTTGCGCGCATAGGCCAGCACGCGCTGGCCGTATCGCCGGGCGATCTGCTCAATTAATGCGGTTGCGTCAGGACTAACAGCACCCATGGGCGCCCTCTCCTTTGCGCGCGGCGAAGTAGCGCGCCAGATTTTTCGGCAGGCAAAATGGCCCCTCGGCGGCGTCCTCGGCAGGGGATTCCGCGCTGCTCTGTGGCGCATCCAGAGCCGCGCGCAGAATCTCCTCCACCAACAGACCCACCGGCGGTTCGTCCATGCCCTCACCGCGCCAGCTCCAGGCGCGACAGGTCACCGCCGCGCCATCGGCCAACTCCGAACAGGGGGCGCAGGGAGTCTCTTCATCTGCGCCCAGCATATCGCGACCGTCGATGCGAATGGTAGGCGAAGCGCGCAGACGCAACTCCCGCGCGCTCTCTTCGCTCTCCACATGGATGGCGGTCAATTGCGCTTCCCGTCCCAACGCCTCCAACACCGGCGTCGTGCGTTGTATCGCTTCGTTCAGATTGCGCTCGGTCTCGGCGCAGCGCGAACAGTGCTCGTTATCCAGATAGAGCAACTCGATGGACAGGGGTTGCAACTTGGTTTGGGGTTGGTCATGGCAGGAGCAGTCAGTAGTGCAGTGGGACATGATATCGCCTCCAGGATGTGAGTGAACTCTACCCGGGAAGACGCAGCGCCTGCCTCAGTGACGCAGGAAAAATGGTTTGCTGGCGATAGATTCTCTCAAATTCGAAAATGCACAGTGGCGATTTTGGCGATGCAAGATATCGAGGGCTCCGCCCTCGAGCTCCCCAACGGCCAAACCGTGGGCTCCGCCCACACCCGCTGGGGCCGCAGGCCCAGACCCCGCCGCCGACCAGTCGGCGGCCAATAGTCAGCGCAAGATCGCTCTATCTCACGCAAATACTTTTCGTCTGTGCCAATTTTATCCGCCCACAAACGGAAAAACCCGTTTGCGCACAATGGCGCAAACGGGTTTTTCCGACGGGCTTCGGGGCGCAGTAGTCAGGCTCGGAGCCTGCTCCCAAACGACCGTTTCCGCACTCTTGAGTCAGAGGAGGAGCCCTCTCCCTGGTTCAAAGGGAGCAGCTCGGCGGGAAAGCGGAGTTTGTACTGCTTGGCGGGAATATGCGAAATGGCGAACCCGAGTGAGTGCGGTGTGCCATTTGGGAGATCCACGCCCCTTTCGACGTCTTGCGGCGCTTTGCCGCGTTGATCTCCTATTATCAAACCCCGTGCCACTTTGTTACATACTGAAATATCAGGTTTTTTACATTCCTGACACTTTTTTGTGCATATCGCGATCGCCCAAAAGCTATGCGCTGCCTATTTTTTAGGCTGATTCTGCACTGAATTTATGCGCATTCACGCCCTGTGTGCGGCGTATCAGGAAAACGCCTATTTGAGCAACGGCTCCAGATAGCGCCCGGTCCAGGAACCGGCGTTGGCGGCCACCTGCTCCGGCGTCCCCTCGGCGATGATGCGCCCGCCGCCAGAGCCCCCCTCCGGCCCCAGATCGATGAGCCAGTCGGCGCATTTGATCACATCCAGATTGTGCTCAATGATCACCACCGTATTGCCGGTGTCGGCCAACCGCTGCAACACCTCCACCAGTTTGCGGATGTCGTCGAAGTGCAATCCGGTGGTGGGCTCGTCGAGGATATAGAGGGTGCGCCCGGTGGCGCGCTTGGAGAGTTCGCGGGCGATCTTCACCCGCTGCGCCTCGCCGCCGGAGAGGGTGGTGGCCGACTGCCCCAGACGCATGTAGCCCAGGCCGACATCCAGCAAGGTCTGCAAGCGCCCGCGAATGGCGGGGATGGCGTCGAAGAACGCCAGCCCCTCCTCCACCGTCAGTTCCAGAATCTCGGCGATGTTCTTGCCCTTGTAGTGGATCTGCAGCGTCTCGCGGTTATAGCGGGCGCCGTGGCAGATATCACACTCGACGAAGACGTCGGGCAGGAAGTGCATTTCGATTTTGATCAAACCGTCGCCTGCGCACGCCTCGCAGCGGCCGCCTTTGACGTTGAAGCTGAAGCGGCCCGACTGATAGCCCCGCGCGCGCGCCTCCGGCGTGCCCGCCAGCAGTTCGCGAATGGGGGTGAACAGGCCGGTGTAGGTGGCGGGGTTGGAGCGCGGCGTGCGGCCAATGGGGGATTGATCCATATGGATCACCTTATCCAACTGCTCCAGACCGGTGATGCGCTCGAACTGTCCCGACGGCACCCGCGAGCCGTTGAGACGCTGGGCCAACGCCGGATAGAGGGTGTCCAGAATCAGACTCGATTTGCCCGAACCGGAGACGCCGGTGACGCAGGTGAGCAGCCCCAGATGGATCTGGGTGGAGACCGCTTGCAGGTTGTGGGTGGTGACGTTTTTCAGTTCAACCACACGCTTGGGATCAGGCTTGCGGCGCTGCTCCGGCGGCAGAATATTGAATGCTTTGGACAGATAGAGCCCGGTGAGCGACTCCGGGTGAGCGGCGATCTCCGCCGGCGAGCCGCACGCCACCACCGCGCCGCCATGCTCGCCCGCGCCGGGGCCCATATCCACCACGAAGTCGGCGGTGCGAATGGCGTCCTCGTCGTGCTCCACCACCACCACCGTATTGCCCAGATCGCGCAGCTTTACCAGGGTGTCCAGCAGGCGCTGGTTATCGCGCTGGTGCAGACCGATGGAGGGTTCGTCGAGGATGTACAGCACCCCCACCAGCCCCGAGCCGATCTGATTGGCCAGACGGATGCGCTGCGCCTCGCCGCCCGACAGCGTCCCGGCGGCGCGATCCAAGGTCAGATAGTCCAGCCCCACCGCCACCAGAAAGCCCAACCGGTCCAGCACCTCCTTGAGGATGCGCTCGGCGATGGCGGCCTGCTTGGGGGTCATGTTGAGATCTTCGCAGTAGCGCATCGCCTCGCGCAGCGGCAGCGCGGTGAGCCCGGCGATATCCTCCTGCCCCACGCGCACGTGCAGCGCCTCTTTGCGCAGACGCCTGCCATTGCACACCGGGCAGGGCGAGGCGTCGCGGAACTTGCCCAGATCCTCGCGAATGTCGTCGGAGTCGGTCTCCAGATAGCGCCGCTGCAGCATGGGGATCACCCCATCCCACGGCCGCTGAGAGGTGGCGCGACGACGGAAGCCATGATATTTGAAGCGGATCTTCTCCTCCCCCGAGCCGTGCAGAACGATATCGCGGAAGGTTTCGGGCAACTCGCGCCAGGGCAGATTGACGTCGATGTCAAAGTGGTCGGCGACGGTGTAGAGCTGCTCCTGGGCGATGCGCTGGGAGGGTTTGGACCACGGCGCCACCGCGCCATCACGCAGGGAGAGGTCGTCATTGGGCACGATCAGCGCCGGATCGAAGTACTCCTGGGCGCCCAGTCCGTCGCAACTGGGGCAGGCGCCGAAGGGGTTGTTGAAGGAGAACAGGCGCGGTTCGATCTCGGGATAGGAGATGTTGCAGTCGGAGCAGGCGTTCTTTTCCGAGAAGAGCCAATCTTTGCTCTCATCGCCGAGGATCTCCACCCGCGCCACGCCGTCGGCCATCTTCAGCGCGGTCTCCAGGGAGTCGGCCAGACGGGTTTCGATGCCCGGCTTGACGATCAGGCGATCCACCAGAATCTCGATGGTGTGCTTGACCTTTTTATTCAGCGTGGGCAGGTCGTCCATGTCATAGGTTTCGCCATCGATCACCACCCGCGCGAAGCCCTCTTTGCGCAGCGCCGCCAGCTCCTTCTTGTATTCGCCCTTGCGGCCGCGCACGATGGGCGACAGCAAAAGGAGTTTTGAGCGCTCCGGCAGCTCCATCACCGCATCCACCATCTGACTGACGGTCTGCGACTCGATGGGCTTGCCGCAGCTATGGCAGTAGGGTTGGCCGATGCGCGCATAGAGCAGGCGCAGGTAGTCGTAGATCTCGGTGATGGTGCCCACGGTGGAGCGCGGGTTGCGGCTGGTGCTCTTCTGTTCGATGGCGATGGAGGGGGCCAGACCGTCGATGCTGTCGACGTCGGGTTTGTTCTGCATGGCCAGGAACTGCCGCGCGTAGGCCGAGAGCGACTCCACATAGCGGCGTTGTCCCTCCGCCGAGAGGGTGTCGAAGGCGAGCGAGGATTTGCCTGAACCAGAGACGCCGGTGATGACGGTCAGGGCGTTGCGTGGAATCTCGAGATTGACATTCTTGAGATTGTGTTCGCGGGCGCCGCGAATAACGATATGTTTTTCAGACATGACAGCACCGGCTGAATTGCGCACAAGCGCATAAAAAGTTAAATGATGAGCACAGCAGTGGGATTGGGGCGCAAACTGGACAGGTGGAAAATCGCGGCATTCACTGGCGCGATTTTCCGGGGTCTGGGGGCCGCGCCCCCAGCGGGGTGTGGGGCGGCGCCCCACGGTTTGGCTGTTGATCTTCCGGGGAGTTTGAGGGCGCAGCCCTCAATATCTTATATTTCCCAACAACTTTCCCCCAAATACAGCCCCACTTTCCTAACTCAGCCCCAACCGCAAACAGACAATTGAACCCCGAAAAGGCGGTTCAGCGCAAGGAAAGCCCATGTCGCAATATATGGCGGAGTTGAATCTGACGGATCGAGCGGTGCTGATTGTGGGCGGCGGGCAGGTGGCGCGGCGCAAACTGAACGGCCTGGCGGAGTGCGGCGCGCGCATCACCGTGGCGGCGCCGCAGATCGACGCCGGGATTCAGCAACAGGCCGCCGCCTGGGGCGGAACGCTGCGGCGGATCCCCTTCCATGAGACGCTGCTAAACGCCGCGCCGCGCTGGACGCTGGTGTTCGCCGCCACCGGCGAGGCCGCGCTCAACCGCCGCATCGCCGCCCTGTGCAACCAACGTGCGCTGCTGTGCAACTGCGCCGATGGGGCCGAGGAGAGCGGCTTTCGCGTACCCGCCGTGATCCGCGATGACCCCATCATGGCGGCGGTGAGCACCGGCGGCGCCTCACCGGCGCTGTCGCGCGCCCTCAAGGAGCATTTTCAGGAGAATCTGCAACCCGGATGGGCGGAATTGGCGCGGCTATTCGGCGCCCAGCGCGAGGCGGTGAAGCAGGCGCTGCCGGAGGATGCGGCGCGCTATCGCTTCTGGCGTGAGACGGCGCTGGCGGCGCGGGATCGACTGACCCACGCGCCGCAAGAGAACGCCCGATGGCTGCAACAACGGCTGCAAGCGGCGCAGCAGGATGCAGACGCCAACCGCGCCTGAATTCGCTGATGGCCGTTAGAGTCGCTTGAATCCAGAATGACACAAATCCAAAGCGCTTAATGTTTGCGTGACGTTGGTTCAGCTTGCGCTGACTATGGGACAAATTTCCACAGGAAATTTGTCGGGATTCTTAAGGGTTATAAACCCTTAAGTGGGGCGTGGGGCAAAGCCCCACGGTGTGGCTGTTGACCTTGGGCGCTCGAGGGCTACGCCCTCGATATCTTTCAGCGCCATGTGTTCACTTTTGAATGCTAGCGACTATATAAGCCCAGGATGGCTTACGCCGCAGGGCGGAAGTTTTTCGGGTCGCCAAACAGTTCGGTGTCGATCTCGTTGATGTGGTGGGTGAGCCAGCTCTCCAGAAAGCGCATAATGCGCGTCAGCGCCTCTTCACGGGCGCTTTTGTCCTCCAGATCATCCAGCTCACGCTCCAGGTCCGGCAGCTCTTTTTCAAACGCGCGATGTTCGGTCAGATGGTCGCCGTAGTGTTCATAGCTCTGCGCCAACATCAACGACTCTTCATAAGTGAAGTGCGTCTGCACATAGAGTTTAAGCGCCTTGATGGCGCTATCGACGCTAAACGCCGACGATTCGCGCTGGGTCTCCATACGCAAACTATCGAGCAGTGAGAACAACACTTCATGCTGTAGATCCACCGCTTGCACGCCGGTCAGGCGCAACTGCGGATAGAGTTCACTTCTGCGGTCTTCCATTATGCAACTCCCCCCCAAGTACAAGAGCGTCTGCTACGGGATTGTCCGGCGCACACTGCGCACGCCCTCCGCGTTAGACGCTCTGATCCCAACTTTGTTGTTTCGGCTTGGCCCATTTTTCCAACGCGGCGAACAGCTCGGCTACATCGATGGGCTTGGCCAGGTGCGCGCTCATCCCCGCCGCCAGCGCGGCGCGCACATCCTCTTCGGCGGCGTTGGCGGTCATGGCGATGATGGGCGTGCCAATTTCCGGACACTGCGAATGGATCGCCCGCGCCGACGCCAAACCATCCATCACCGGCATCTGAATATCCATGAAAATCACATCATACGGATCGCTGCGGCGGGCGAACACCTTATCCAGCGCCTGCGCGCCATGCTCGGCGGTCTCCACCTCCACGCCCACTGTCTGCAAGATTTCGACCGCCACTTCCAGGTTGAGCGGTTGATCCTCCACCACCAGCGCGCGCACCCCGGCGAAACGGTCCGGCGCCGGATAGTCGGCCATGGCGTCCAACGCTTCGGACTGCGTATCCGCACGGGTGATGAAGGCGCGCTCCAAAGCGCCAAACAGCGCCGCATTGCGCACCGGCCTGGGCAGCACCGCATGCAGCCGATCCTCCTCCATGGCCTGATGCAGCGCCGCCTCCAGATGCGCGTTGGCGGCGGCCTCCTCCGAAGCGATGAGGAATACCGTCAAACGCTGCTTCAACCCCGCCTCACGACGCAATCTGTCCACCGCCATCAGACCATCTTCACACGGCGCGCGGCAATCCATGCACAGCAACTCATAGGGCGCCTCGCCCGGCGCGTTGATCACCCGCTTGAGTTCGCTAAGCGCCTGCTCAGGCGTGGCCACGCCGTGGGAGTCCAGCGCCAACTCGCCCAACTGCTTGAGCAACTCCTCACGGGCGCTGGCGTCCTCCACCACCACCAACACGCGCTTGCCGCGCAGGGCGACGCTCTGCGGCGACGGCGCCGACGCCTGCTGCTCATCAATGGCGCGGCAGACAATGGAGAAGAAGAACTCCGCCCCCTGCCCCGGTTGCGAACGCGCCTGCAGTTGCCCCCCCATCAAGGAGGTCAACTCCCGGCTGATGCGCAGACCCAACTTGCGCCCCTCTTCGGAGCTCTCCAAATTGGGGTCAACGGGCGGATCGCTGAGCAGACGCATCAATTGGGTTTTGGTCAACCCCACGCCGGTATCCTTGATGGCGAAACGAATACGGTGGCGATCACCCCCCTCCGATTGCGCCGACACCGCCACCAGCACTTCGCCGCGCTCGGTGAATTTGACCGCATTGCCGCCCAGGTTCAGCAGCACCTGTTTGAGGCGCGTCACGTCGCCCAGCAGATAGCGCGGCGTATTGCCCGCCACCTCCACCAGCAACTCGAGCCCTTTGTCCTGACAACGCTGACCAAGGATATCCGTCACTTGGCTGAGCAACAGATCCAGATCAAACGCCGACTTCTCCAACTCCATGCGACCGGACTCAATGCGGGCGAAATCGAGAATGTTGTCGATCACTCCGGACAGACTGTGCGCCGAAGCGTCGATCTTGCCCAAATAGGCTTTCTGCTGCGGCGTCAGATCGGTGCGGCCCAACAGACGGCTCAAACCGATCATGGCGTTGAGCGGGGTGCGGATCTCATGGCTCATGTTGGCCAGGAACGCGCTCTTGGCCATATTGGCCTGGGCGGCGTGGTGGGATGAGCTCTCCAACTCCTCATCCAGACGCCGCCGCTGGATCAATCCGGCCAGGGAGTGGCATACGGTCTCCAGAAACGCCGTCTCTTCAGCGTTGCGCACGCGTCCGGCGGGCAAGTAGAGGGTGAGCACGCCCAGCAGCTCCTTGCCTGACTGAATTGGCGTGCAGTAGTGGCCATGATCGCGCATCTGCTCGAAGCCGACCTTGTGGCGCTCATCCACGTGGCTGGCGTGCACCAGCGCCCGCGTCTGCGCGGCGATGCCGCACAGACACATGCCCATCTCCAGATGTGCGCAACGGGCCTTGATCTGCGGCTCCAGGTTGCGCTGCGCCACCATGGTGAGCGGCGCGTCAGGGTGCGGCCCGTTCTCTTCATAGAGAAAAATCGCGCCCGCATCGGTGAGGGTGAAACTGGCGTGGGAGAGCACCTGATCCAACGCCCGTTGCAACAAGGTCTCCATGGAGGCGCGGGTCAGGCTGAGTTTCAACAGCTGATTGATCACCACCTGGGATTGATACGCCAGCAGGCGTTCGTGCTCCACCCCTTTGGCTTCGGTGATGTCGGTGAAGGCGCCGACAAAACCACGCAGGTTGCCCGACTCATCGAACTGCGGATTGGCCTCCACCGCCACCCAAGTCTCATCATCGTGACTATTGGTGAAGCGATACTCCGCTTTGAACGGTTTGCGGTCGGCCACCGCCTGCTCCCACGCCTCCACCACCCACTGCCGGTCGAGGGGGTGCAGCGCATCGCGCCAGCCATCGCCGCTGGCTTGATGATCATTCAGTGAAGCGGCGCGCTTCCAGGCGTCGTTGACATACAGAAAGCCGCCCTGGGCGTCGGTTTCAAACACCCCCACCGGCGCCATCCCCGCCAACGCTTCGAAGCGGCCCATGCTGGTGGTGAGGGCGCGCTCCATCTCCACCATGGCGGTGATGTCCTGGGTGGCGCCCACCGCCCACACCGCCTCGCCCTGCTCGTTGGCGATGAAACGACCGCTCTGGCGCACCAGACGCTTGGCGCCATTGGGCAGCAGAATATGGTGTTGGGTAAGAAATTCGCCATTGAGGGAGTGGCGCGCGGTGGCCATGGCCCCCGCCACCCGCGGACGGTCCTCCGGGCAGACTTGATCCAGCAGCGCCTCGCCTTTGGGCGCAAAACGCGTCGGGTCGCGACCAAAAATAACGTACATCTGATCCGACCAATAGGCCACGTCGCGGGTCAGGTCCCAATCCCACGCGCCCAGGGAGGAGATCTGTTGCGCCTGGCGCAGTCGATTTTGCGCCTGGCGCAGTTTGGCGCTCAAGATCCGGCGACGCTGAATCGCGCCGCTGACGAACCAAGCCGCCGTCACCGCCAGCAGCGCAGCCATGCCGACGCTGAAGTACCAACTTCGATGACTTTGATGACCGATGCTCTCCAATAACTGCGCCTGAGAGATGCGCGAGAGCAGACGCCACGATGGCCAACCCACGCCCAAATCGCCATACACCCGCGGCCCGGCCCCGGGCAGCGTCAACGGCGAGGCGATGCGGGCGAACACAAAGCCGTCGCCCTGATGCAGGAAACTCCCTTGCCAGTGCGCCTTCATGCGCGACCACGCCAGCGCGCGGGTGGCCGGATCCGGCGTGGCGGATTCATCCAGCGTAGAGGCGGGCAACCACTCGCCGCGGCTGCTCACCAGGTAGAGCGCGCCGAGAAACAGGCGCTTGCTCTGCGCCAGACGATCAAACAGACCATCGGCGCGAAATTCGATCATCAGCAGGCCGGTTTTGCGGTTCTCGCCGTCAAAAACCGGCGTAATAAAGCGCATATTGGCCCGCGCCGTCGCCTCATCGGCGCGTTTGTCGTTGAGTCTGAGCGGCGACAGGTAGACATCGCCTCGCCGCAACGGCAACGCCATGCGCAACTGCTCAGGCTCCAATTTGCCCGCCATCTGCTCATGGCCTTTGGCCCCGCCCAACAGATAGGGTCCGCTGGCGTTCACCGCCAACCGCAGCGCGCCATCCAGATCCATCAAGCGCAACTGTTCATAGTGGGGTTTATGGGTCAAAAACGCCGCCAGATCCTGCAGCAGCGTCTCCAACTTCTTAGGCGGCAACGTCTCTTGGGTCAACGCGCGCATGCCGCGCCAGGTGGAGAGCGCCAGCAGATCCTCCACCACCCCGTGCAGATCCTGCGTCAGCGTGGCGCCGCTTACCTGCGCGCGCTGGGACTCCTGCTCGAGCAGCAGCTGAATTCTGCGCGCGCTGTCTTGATGGTGCAGCGCAAACGCCCCCGCCGCCAACGGCGCAAGGGTGAAAAATGAGAGAAACAGAAACAGCGCATTGCGTTTTTGGTTATCCTGAGTCACCGCATTGAGCGAGGCGCGCTCACGACTCTTCAACAACCAATAGCCCAGCGCCGGGGCGCATGTGAGCGCCAGAACCACCGCATTCACCAGCGTTACGCGCTGTACGGGCCACTCCGCCGCCCACACACCCAACGCCAACGCCAGACACAGCTCCAGGGTAAACGCCAACATCCCAATTTTAAACAGGATGTCCCACGCCAACGGGCGGTTGCCGACGCCGATGCTCCAGCGCGCCAGCAGATAACCAATGGGCGCCGCCACCACCGTGGCGCCGATGGACTGCACCAAGGCGTTGAACCAGAGATCGTGAATCTGAAACGCGATGACCTCCAGCAACCAAAACACCCCCAGCTGACTCGCCGTCATCAGCACACACGCCAGCAGCGTTATCCATACCGTGGTTTGCACGCCGTGGGTCTCGAAACCGCTTTGGGGGGGCGCCTCAACCATGCTCTGCCTCATCGGATTCCGTCACAACGCGTTCAGCGAGGTTTGAGGACGATGATTTCTCCTGCAGCAATTTGTGCATCAACGCGCGCAGACGCTTGACCCGCACCGGTTTCACCAGCACATCGTCCATCCCCGCCTGCAGACACCGCTCCAAACTCTCCTTCAGGGCGTCGGCGGTCAGCGCCACCACCAGCGTTTCGTCGCCATAGGGCAACTGACGCAGTCGACGCGTCGCTTCATAGCCATCCATACCCGGCATGCGCAGATCCATCAACACCAGATCCAACGGCGCATGGCGTTCAAACAGCGTCAGCGCCCGTTCGCCGTGTTCCGCCAACCACACCGTATGCCCGTCATCCTCCAACAACCCCCGGGTCACCGCCTGGTTGATGGGATCATCCTCCACCACCAGAATTTTATACCGCCGCATGCTCTGCTCACCCTCGCCCTGGACGTCAACGCCAGCGGGATGCGCCGTCACCACGGGCTGCGCCAGATGAAACAACGCTTCAAAACGGAAGATGCTGCCCCCCTCTGGACGCGCATGCGCCGTCAGATCGCCGCCCATGGCCTGGGCCAAACCGCGACTGATGGCCAAACCCAATCCCGCGCCGCCAAAACGACGGGTAATAGAGCCATCCTGCTGACGGAAGGGTTCAAACAGCGACTCCGCCTGGGCTGGATCGATCCCCTCGCCGGTATCGCGCACCTCCATGCACAACAGCGCCTGGGTGGGGCTGTGACGCAACCCCTCCAGATGGATGGAGACGCCGCCGTGATGGGTGAACTTCATGGCGTTGCCCAACAGGTTGAGCAGGATCTGTCGCACTCGAGTGGGGTCGCCCATAACCCAGGCGGGGGTGGTGGGAGAGACCTCCACATTGAGAGTCAACCCCCGCTCCTGGGCTAACCCCACCATCATCTGCAGCACGCTCTGCACCAGCGCGCGCGGCTCAAACGGGATCGACTCCATCACCAACTGTCGCGCTTCGATCTTGGACAGATCCAAAATATTGTTGAGCAGATCCATCAGCGCGTCGGCGGACTCCTCCAAGGCGTTGGCCATCTCCCGCTGGGCGCTGGTCAGGTCGGTGCGCGCCAGCCGCTGCACCATACCCAGCACGCCGTTCATGGGGGTGCGAATCTCGTGGCTCATGGTGGCCAGGAACAGACTCTTGGCCTCGTTGGCGGCCTCGGCCTGCTGTTTGGCCCGCTCCAGGGTGGCGGTGTGGGCCGACTCGCGGGTGATGTCGAGGAATTGCCACAAGCGTCCGGGTTTGTCGCCGGTGGCGATGGGCATGGAGTAGCAGGCCAGCACGCGGCCGCTCTCCAGGGCGATGCGTTCGCCACTGAGCACCTGGTCGGGGCGCAGCTCGCGCAGGCGCTTGCCCATGGTTTCGGCGTCGCGCGCGCGCATCAGCACCGCGCGCAGCAGGAAGTGGTTGGGCAGCGAAGCGGCCTCCTCTTCACTGAAGCCCCACAGCCGGGCGAAGCGGGCGTTGCAGTGGGTCAGCCCGCCCTCCATATCCACCATCGCCACGCCCGCTACGGAGGCGTCCAAAATATCGCTCAGAAGAGACTGTTGCGCACGCAACGCGCTTTCGGCGGCGCGCCGTTCGATCACCTCTTGACGCAGTTGCTGGTTGGCGGAGATCAAGCCTTCATTGCGCTCTTTCAGGCGCACCTCCAGCTCATCGGTGTGGGTGGCGATGCGGCTGAGCAGCAGCGACAGAATGCGCTCCAGCACCATCACCTCATTGGCGGCGCCGAGCTGGCTCAGATTGGCGCTGACGTCACTGGGGGTCGGCATGCGGCGTACGGCGTTCAAGGCGCGACGGGAGAGCGCCGCCAGCGGCGCGACGATCATATTGGCGATGCGCGCGGTGGCCAGCAGCCCCATGAGAATCGCCGCCGCGCCCAGGGCCACCAGCCCCAGCGCCATACCGCGCAGGGGCGCTTCGACAACTTGCGCCGGGGTGACGCTGATCAGCCCCACCGGATGTCGCAGCAGACGCTGTCCATGCAGAATGGCTTCGCCGAAGCGGAACGGTTTGTCCCGGCTCCAGTCCCACTGATCGGCCGCCTGTTTAAAGCTGATCCAGCCCGGCGGCGAGTGATCGCTCACCGGCGCGGTGATGGCGCCCACCTGTGCTGGCAGGATCGCCATGGCGACAAACCCATCCATGGTGTGGTTGAAGGCGTCGAACAGATAGCGCTGCGCCCGCTCCACATCGATGAGCAGCGTTACCCGCTCACGCTCTCCGGCGCCGTGCACCGGTTGCGATATCGCCAGCGCCGGCGCGCCGTTTTTCAGCGGCAATGCGGTCACCTGCGCCTGCCCGGCTTGATTCAACCAATAGGGGTTTTGCGGTTCGCTATAGCCGTCCTGAGTCAACGTCTGGCGAAAGTGCGCTTGCGCATGATTACTCAACGCAACAGAGAGGATCCACGGACGATTGGCGGTCTCCTCTCCCATCATGGTGGAGAGACGGGGCCGCAGGGCGTCGCGCAAAGCGGTGTTATTGACGAACACGCGGGTCTGCGGCAATTGGCCCAGGTCGTTGGCCAATTGGATCTGCGCATCGAGAAAATTGGAGAGGATCTGCGCCGCCAATGCGCTGCGCTGGGTCAGCGTCGCGTCCAGACGTTGACGAATCGCCTGTTCGGTCAGCCACACCGACAGCGCCGTCATGCCGATGATGATCACGCTCAACGCCGTCGCCGCCGCAAAGAACAGCTTAAAGCGAATCGAACGTCCGATGACGGGTTCGGCAGGCAGCGGATGCGCCTTATCACTCACGGTTAATCACCATAAGATCGCCTACGGCGGGCGCGCGAAGCCCCGCTATGCATAACTGAGTGTCTGTAAAATTAAACGACTTGGAAAGCATTCTCTCGCAGTTTGAAGCATTTTTCGCAGGGCTGACATGAAACGGGATTGATGAGTCCTGCTATGCAAACCCCAGTGTTTTCAGAGTATCGCGCCTGACAAAATTGTTCCAAGCATATTGTCTGAACCAATTATGGCAAAGTTTTACTGAGTTTTGGTGGATAAATCTTCAACACGCCATTTTCCCCCGATTACCCCATCGCTGCGCGAACACAATAAACCCAGAGAATAGGCCATTATACCATATTTATACCTTATTAATTTGTGTAATATGCCTGCTTTGCAATCATTAGCTTAGCACCATATTTAAGGGAACGTTATGTGAATTACGGCGCATGAATGGGGAATATCAGATTTTTCTATATATTTTTGTGGATAATATTTCCCGCCTATGGCACAGTCAGTTGTTGGCACGAATTCTGGCGTATCAAAATAGAGCGCTCCTAATGCGCCAGCATCAGCATTCGCCGCCACACAACAAAAAAATCGTGTCGACCTGGGGGGGCGCGACCGATGAGAATCTGAACGCGCTTGTTTACCCCGCGCGTTCAAAGCGCCCACATACACAGAGGCGCGTGTATAACTGAGATGTGCTGACTTCTTTTATAGCGATAGCGCGAGGAGAGGAAATGAAGCGTTCCATGAAGGCATCCCAACGTCTGACCCTGGTTGGCGCGGCGTTAGCCGCAGCCGCTGTCTTCGGCGGTCCGGCTTACGCCACCAACGGCATGAACCTGGAGGGTTACGGCGCCCGAGCTCACGCCATGGGCGGCGCAGCGGCGGCCTACGACGTGGGCAACTCCGCGTTGATGAACAACCCCGCAACCCTCTCCTATATGCCGGGCAAAGCCCGTCTGGGCGCCGGCTTCCGCATGCTGGGCCCCAACGTGGACCTGGATTATAACGGGGTGAAGAACGAGAGCGGCGGCGACGCGTACTACATGCCGTCCATGTCCTATATCCGCAAATATAACAACCTGACCTACGGTCTGGGCGTGTTTGCGCAGGGCGGCATGGGCACCGAGTACGGCGCCTCCAGCTCGCTGTTCCAGTCCGGCACCTCCATGTTCGGCGTCGCCGGTCGCGCCCTGTCGGGGCAAGAGATCCGCTCCGAACTCTCCGTGGGCCGCGCCATGGCCCCCATCGTCTATCAGGTCAACCCCAACCTCTCCATCGGCGCCACCCTGGACCTGGTGTGGATGGGTCTGGACCTGCAGATGGATGTGGACGGCTCCACCTTCGCCAAAATGATGGCCGGTAACGGCGGCACGGTGGCCATGTCCTCCAACCTCGCCACCACCATCGGCGGCCTCACCGCTGGCAGCTATGCCGCCTTCGGCGCCACCGACATCAACTATGGCCGCTTTGACTTCACCGACGGCAGCGACTTCACCGGCGAAGCCGATGGCGTCGGCGCCGGCTTTAAAGTGGGCATGTCCTACAAGGTCAACCCCAAGTTGACCATCGGCGCCGCCTACCACTCCAAGACCGCCATGCAGGATCTGGAGACCACCAAGGCCAGCGTGAGCTTTGCCGCGGTGCCGGCCACCATGGGCGGCGCGGTGGTGCCCATGACGCTCTCCGGTAAAATGGAGGTGCAGGACTTCGAATGGCCGCAGAAACTCGTTGTCGGCGCCGCCTACCAGGCCACTGACAAACTGTTGCTGGTCGGCGACCTGAGCGTCACTGACTGGTCCAACACCATGAAGAACTTCAAAATGAAGTTCACCGCTGACGACTCCACCAGCAACAACTACAGCACCAGCATGGGCATCGCCACTGCGGACTTCCGCGGCGAGACCATGGAAGTCTCCATGACCCAAGAGTGGGACGACCAGACCGTGCTGCACCTGGGCGCCGAATACAAAATCAACGACGCCTGGAGCGTGCGCGGCGGGGCCAGCTTCTCTGACAACCCGATCCCCGACACCTACGTCAACGCGCTGTTCCCGGCCACCATTCAGCACCACTACACCGCGGGCGTAGGCTACAAGTTCAATGACCTGCACAATATCAGCTTTGCTGCGGCCTACGCGCCCAAGTCCAAAGCGACCCAGCCTTCCGGCATGGAGATCAGCCACAGCCAGTTCAACTGGTCTCTGAGCTACAGCTATCTGTTCAAATAAGCATTCAGAGCAGAGCAAAACAGACGGCGCGTCGGCACTCCCGGCGCGCCGTTTCTGTTTGCGAACTGCGAATGCGAGGAATTTCGCTTTGCAGATTGCATGGCGTCTCGCCAACAAAAAACGATATATCTATACAATTCAGCAATTTAGTGTTTGGCCCGCAGGTTGCGCTAGAGATAAGGGAGAGCCCTTATCACCACAGGAGCGCGCGATGGACCACACACCACAGATGTTGCTCATTGTCTCGCCTTTCATCAACCACGCGTCCAGCCAACTGAGCTTTCACGTCTGCTTGGCGCCGCCGGAGGGACACCCCTTCAGCCACGATCTGAAGTGCCTATTGGGACGGCGCTATGCGGGATGGGACGCGCCCATGCGCGGCGTTGGCGCCCTCAAAGACACCAGCGCGGTATAGAGTTCTCAGAGGATACAACGCGCAACCGGACGGTTGGCGCGCTTGAACGCTGACCCAGCGACAGAGCCTAGATGGTGTCGTCACAAGATGCAAAAACGGGGCATGCTTCGCATTCTCCGCCTCAAAATGGCGCATTTGTCGTTGCGCCTCACTCCCTGAGGCTGGCTCAAGTCAATCGGCGCGCCTAAAATGCGCTCATTTTGAGCCAGGAGCCCGAGATTTGCATCTCATGACGACACCATCTAGAACAGACTATTTTGGTAGATGAGCAGCAGCACGCCCAAAGTGAGGTAGACCAAGCCGCCCACATTCCACTGGTCCATTTTACGGCGCTTGCGGCGGCTGCTGAGAAACAGCGTGAATAGCGAGAAGATAATCACCAGAATGGTCAGCCCCAGCGCCGCGCCCAGCATGTGATGATCCCAACCGCGGCGTAAATCATACACCTCGGCGGCGCGGGAGAAGAGGTTATCATACGCAGGCCGCGCCTGGTCGATGAGCACCAGCACGCCTAAGACGATCCCCAGCGAGACCACATTCAACCAGCGCTGAATTTTGACATAAAGGTCCGGCCCTTTGCGTTTATTGGGGCCGGAGAAAGCGCGGCGCTGGATGATGCGTTCCGCTTCACGACGCTTGGCGGCGGGGGAGAGGGACGTGTCGGGATGTTCCGTCATGATGCGCCTCCCTTTTACGCGTTCGGATGAACCAACAATCGGACTGTTATCGATCGCCTCGAGAGAGCAGAGCGAGCAGAATCATCACGCCGCCAGCCACCACATAGCCCAACCCCAGGGTGGCGTCCTGAGCGGTGGCGCTATAATCAATGTCTCGGTTGCCCAGCACATCCGGCGTCGCGATCATATCCCGATAACCGATAAAGATCAGATACGCTCCCAAGGCGAAAATGATCCAGCGGATAATGCGTTTTACATCCATAACCTCACTCTCCAGCTGGCCCTTGATAAGCTACTGTATAAAAGAGGGATTGCAAATCATTCTACTTTTTCAACGCTTATTGTTAGAATAGTCCAACCTGATGCAATGAGCAACAAATCCATCACAGGCGCCACACATAACATGTGTGGCGTTCCGCCTAAGCATTCAATCTGTTGTCTCTGCCAGACACCGCGCGCGCGGCACAGGGGAACATGGAATTTTAGCCAAGCGGGAGAGTTGAACATGAGATGGCGGTCCAATCAATCTCAATGCGCTGACGCGACGCCCAGCGGCGGTTTCACCCTGGTGGAGCTCTCCATGGTGCTGGTGATCATCGGCATCATCATCGCCGCCGGATTCTCCGTGCTGCCCGGCGCCACCGATACCGCCAATAAGAAAGCCACTGAAGCGCAGCTGGAAAACTACCAGCATGCATTGGAAGGGTTTGCCGTGGCGCAAGGCCGCTTGCCCTGCCCGGACACCGATGATGATGGCGCCGAAAACGCGGGCACCAGTCTCGCGCGTCCCTGCACGGCCATGTTTGGCCATCTGCCCTACCGGGATTTGGGCCTGCCCAACAACTATGACGCCTGGGGCCGCAAAGTGTATTACGCCGTGCACCAGGACTCCACCGCGACCAACGCCAGCGTGGCGGATAATTCCGGCTCCAATATCTGCACCAACTTGAAGACCTTGATGAATACTGGCGTGGCCAGCCAAGACGGCCTGATGATCGGCGACTTCAATAACACCACCTTCACCTATAACTGTGATGCCGGCGACAACACCACAGCGGCGCCCTATGTGTTGATCAGCGCCGGAGTGGAGGATGCCGACTACTCCGCCGCCAATGCGGATGAAGTGGCTGCGCTGGCTGAATTGGACGGCAACAACGAGGACTATTCCGACGGCAGTACAGTGCTGCAACGCTGTGTGGACAACCCCAGCCGGGTGTGGCGCATCGCCAACCCCGAAGATGGCAACGCCGCCGCCAACACCTCCTATGACGACATCGTTGTGGCGGGCTCCTTTGTGGGGCTGATCTCCACCCTCAATTGCCCGTAAGCTGATCACCGCCAAGGGGGATGGATATGAACGCGCCCAGCCAACGACTCCCACGCCGCCGCGAGGCGGGCTTTGGCATGATGTACGCTGTGAGCGTGCTGATGGCGGTGCTGGCCATCGCCTCGGCGGTGCTGTTGCCCAAAGTCACCGAATTCGCCAGCCTGATGACCGCCAGCAAAGACCGCGAGATCATGAAGAGCGCGCGTGACGCGGTGGAGGGCTTCATGCAGCAGAACAACCGCCTGCCCTGCCCCAGCGCCACCAATGACGGCTCCGAGGATTGTGGTGTGGAGGTTGGGTTCCTGCCCTATCGCGACATTGGCTTGGCCAATGGCAATGACACGGTAAACAATGGTTTGCGCTATGGCGTCTACCGCGATGGAACCTCCAACTTTGACGCCGCCACGTCACGCGTTGATCTATGCAACCAATTGATCACCTTGGTGGCCGCCGCGCCCAACACCACCGATCTGCATGTCACCAGCGATGGGACCAACGCGGTTAAGAACGTGCCGTTCCTGATCGCCACCGGCGGTCCCACCGACGCCGACCATGACGGCGCCGACGGTTTCTTCGATGGCTATAATGAAAGCGGCCAGGGCGCTGGAACCACCGCCAACAGCTTCAACGAAGATGATATGGCGCAGACCATCACCTCCGGAGCGGGCGCCACCACCCATACCAATGACTACGATGACCGGGTCATCACCGCCATCACCAACCGCGAGTCATTGAGAAACGCCGGCACGACCATCTCCACTCTCACTGCCGAGGATGCGGATTTTGAGTATTTGAAGGATCTGGTGGGCCGCGGAACGGAAGCGTGGTGGCAGATGGACGCTGCCGCTCCGCTTGAGGACAGCTCCTGCAACCAGGTGGAGAACCTTGTCCCCACTGGAACCACCTCCGCTCCGGCGCAGACGGCTGATCGTCACTCAACCGCCAACAGCGCCTATCATTTTGAATGTACTGTGGTCGGGAGTTGTGACGACGGCAATAGCGGCGGAATCTCCGGGGCAACCGCCAGTAACGGCGTAATTGATGGCGGCGAGTTTCTCAATCGAGATGGTTACGTCAGCATTGCCAGCACCGCAATCGGCAGTAACGATGCGGCGAACTGGACCAATTTCTCCTACTCGTTTTGGGTGAATATTCCAACAGCCAATACCAGTACAAGCTGGCAAACTTTTATTTCATCTGGACTCGGCTCAATCAATTACGTCCCCAATTCAGATACGATGCAGATCCATATTTACGATGATCGCGACGGGCTGAACACCACCGCCGCCAACTTTTATCGCGAGTCGATTACGCAGGATCTCAATGATGGAAATTGGCATCACATCGTCTATACCGTCTCAGGAACCGGCTCCAGCACATCCTATGTCGCTTATGTCGATGGGTCTGAAGTACAAAACACAACGTCCATGACCTTGTCCGACGCCGGAACAAATAAGTACAACGATAACCACGTTTGGATTGGCGCGCTCGATTTTAACAGCACGCCCTATTTCCCCGCCACAGGCTCCATTGATGATGTTCGCATCTATTCAAAAGCGCTCTCAGCAGATGAAGTCAGCGCAATCTACACCTGCGAGAACAGCACCTCTTGCAACTAAACAGAGCGCTTGACACAAAAAAAGCTCCCAATCGGGAGCCTTTTTTATAGCCTGATTCCGCCGACACTCTAACCGACCAGAATCCCATCCACCGCCGCCAACAGGGCGTCGTTCTCGTGGGGCGCGCCCACGGTGATGCGCAGCTTGTCGCTTAGACGCGGATCGTGACCAAAATAGCGCACCAGAATCCCCTTCTGGCGCAGCGCCGCCAGCCAGCCACGACCATCCAACGCCCCGGCGGGAATCTTCGCCAGCACGAAATTGGCCTGGCTCTCCGGCGCATCGAACCCGCGCTGCCGCAGCGCCGCGGTCAAACGCGCGCGCTCCGATTTGATCTTGGCGATGAGCGGCGCATAGGCGTCCAGATTGTCCAATGCGGCGGTGGCGGCCACCTGGGCCACACGGTCCAGATTGTAGGAGTCGCGCACCTTGTGCATCTGCTCGGCGATGGCCACGGACATAAAGCCCAGTCCAATCCGCGCCCCGGCCAGACACATGGATTTGGAGAAGCTGCGGGTGACGATCAGATTGGGACAGTCGGGCAGCAGCCCCAGGCCGTGATCGTCGGCGAAGTCGCCATACGCCTCATCCAGCACCACCACCCCATGGGCCTGAGTTTTTGTACACAGCTCGACCACTTCAGAGAGGGCGCAGACGTGACCGGTGGGGGCGTTGGGCCGGGTGACGAAGATCACTTTGGCGCGCAACCCCGCCAGTTCATCCACCGGCAAGCCGCCATCTTCCCGCCACGGCGCACTGGCGTAGCGTCCACCCTGCAGCGTCACCAGCGGTTCATACAGGGTATAGGTGGGGTCCAGCGCCGCCACCGTTTCGCCAGGATCGACGAAGGTGCGCAGGATGATGGTGAGCAGATCGTCCGAGCCGTTGCCCGCCACCACCTGCTGCGGCTGCAGACCGTGACCATAGGCGCGCGCGGCGGCCTCGCGCACGCTGCGCGAGTCGGGCTCCGGGTAGAGGCGCAGGGCGTCGCCCAGGGCCGCGCCCATGGCGTCCAGCACCGCTTGCGGCGGCGCGTAGGGGTTTTCATTGGTGTTGAGCTTGATGACCCGCTCTGCGGCCTGGGGCTGTTCGCCGGGCGCATATCCGGCCATGCCCAACACGGCGGGGCGGGTCCATTGCGTAACGTCCATAAAGCGTGGCTCCATACTGGCCAAAGTCAGTGAAACGCAGGAAATAAAAAAAGAAATATCGCCAACACAAATCAAAACTGGATATATTGCACGATACTGAAAACGTGGAAAATCGGGACATTTACTGGCCCGATTTTCCGGGGTCTGGGGTCCGCGACCCCAGCGGCCAAAGGTGTGCAATCCAGGGCGGCGCCCCACGATTCGGCAGGATTGCCGAATCGGACTCGCGCAGCGAGCCCAAAGGGTGAGGGCCATGGATGGCCCGAATCACGGTTTATCTTTTGATCTTGGGAGCTCGAGGGCATAGCTCTCGAAATCTCATAGCATCCCGGCGTTCACTTCTGAATGCCTGCGACTCTATCAATAATTGCCCCCACGCCGCATTGCGCGTTGGATGCAGCCGCATGATGCGGTAAATTACCTGGTTTAATGGCGTTTGCAACATCAAACCGGGGGCGCACCATCGCCCGGCGACGATGGCGCGCAGAATCTGACAGTTTCAACGCCATCCAAGCAGTTGAAATTGCAGTAGAGTGAAATCGGAATTGCGTTTTCGTTGGTTGCGCGCGCTCTGCGGAGATGACGCAACGCTTCGTCAATGGTTGTTTGAAGGCGGACACACCTATGCAAATCATCCTCGCTTTGGCGCAAATCAATCCCCACGTGGGCGACCTGGAGGGCAACTGCGGCATGATGCTGGACGCCGCGCAGACCGCCAAACGCGCCGGGGCCGACTTGGTCCTGTTCCCGGAGTTGACCCTGACCGGTTATCCGCCCGAGGACCTGCTGCATAAACCGCTGTTTCTGGAGCGCGTGGAGCAGCAGGAGAAGCGCCTGCGCCAGGGTTTGGCGGAGATGGGCGTGGATGTGCTCTACGGCGCCCCGCGCCGACTGGAGAATGGCGATGTGCTCAACGCCGCCATGCTGGTGGAGGATGGCCGCGAGACCTTCCTCACCGCCAAATGGAACCTGCCCAACTATGGCGTGTTCGACGAGCAGCGCTACTTTGTGCATGGCGAAGAGGCCAATGTACACACCTATCGCGACCTGCCCATCGGCATCACCGTGTGCGAAGACGTGTGGCACGCCCACGGCCCGGCGCGCACCCTGATGGAGCTGGGCGCGGCGATTCTGCTCAACCTCAACGCCTCCCCCTATCACCTGGGCAAGTGGCGCGAGCGCGAATCGGTGGTCAGCGACCGCATCCACGAAACCGGCCTGCCGGTGGTCTACGTCAACCAGGTGGGCGGCCAGGATGAGCTGGTGTTCGATGGCGGCTCGTTTGTGATGGACTCCGGCGCGCGGGTGAGCCTGCGCTGCGGCTTCTTCCGCGAAGAGATCCGCCTGACCCGCATCTCCTGGGATGGCGACGGCCCGGCGCAACTGGACCACCCCAAACAGACCACGGTGCAGAACCAGTTCCTGCGCACCGGCTACTGCGGCCCGTGGCGCGCGGCGCCCCACTCGGAGCCGTTCCTGAGCCCGACGCTGGATCGCGAACGGGAGATCTGGGGCGCGCTGACCTTGGGCATTCGCGACTATGTGCGCAAAAACGGCTTCACCGGGGTGGTGATCGGCCTCTCCGGCGGCATCGACTCGGCGCTGACGCTCACCATCTGTGTGGACGCCCTGGGCGCCGAGCGGGTGGAGGCGGTGATGATGCCGTCGCAGTACACCGCCGATCACAGCAACCACGACGCCATCGTGCAGGCCAACCGCCTGGGCGTGCGCCTGGCCAGCATCCCCATTGGTCGCCTGTTCGATCAGTTTAAAGCGGACTTGGCCGAGGAGTTCGCCGGGCGCGATGAGGACGTCACCGAAGAGAACATCCAGCCGCGTATTCGCGGCACCCTGCTCATGGCCATCTCCAACAAGAAGGGGCTGCTGCTGGTGACCACCGGCAACAAGAGCGAGGTGAGCATGGGTTACGCCACCCTCTATGGCGACATGGCGGGGGGCTATTCGGTGCTCAAGGATGTGCTGAAGATGACCGTCTACGATCTGGCTCGCGCGCGCAACCGCTGGGCCGAGGAGGTGGGTCTGGCGCATCCGACGCCGCAGAATGTGATCGATAAAGCCCCCTCCGCTGAACTGCGTCCGGATCAAAAAGACAGCGACTCGTTGCCGCCCTATCCAATTTTGGACCGGATTTTGAAACTCTATGTGGAGCAGGAGCGCAGCCTGGCGGAGATCGAATCCCTGGGCATCGACCGCGATCTGGCCGCGCGCGTCATCGCCACGGTGGATCGCAACGAGTACAAGCGCCGCCAAGCCCCGCCGGGGGTGCGCATCACCGCGCGCGCGTTCGGCAAGGATCGCCGCTATCCCATCACCAACGGCTTCAAAGTGTGCTAAGCGCCGCCAGAAGCCGTGGGATCAACGCCAGTAAGACGGAACAGCATTCATGAGCGCCATTCAACCGTCAGACGAAACCGTCAAGATCGTCTCTGCGCCCACCCAAGCCGACGAACCGCCGCCGGAGTTGGATGAGGAGACGCTGCACGGCGGCTTGCAGGCGCTGGGCGCGCGACTGCGCAAAGCGCGTGAGGAGAAGGGGTGGAGCCTGGAGGCGTGCCACAAGCAGTGCCGCATCCGCGACACCCATCTGGCCTCGCTGGAGCGCGGCGACGTGGACGCCCTGCCCGGCCTCACCTTCGCCATCGGTTTTATGCGCGTCTATTCGCGCCATCTGGGCCTGCCGGAACAGCAGATGGTCAAAGCGTTCAGCCAGGCGCTCAATCAGCGCGATGAGAAGCTGGTGACGCAGTACTTCCCGCCGCCCGACAGCCAGAGTCGCGGGCGTCCCGGCCTGTGGCTCATCGCCGCTGGCGTGTTGCTGCTGGTCGGCCTGTATGTGGGCTATGAGTATTGGTTCTCGGAGCAGCCGCAGATGGCTGACCCCATCGCCTCACCCATGGCCCAGCCTGTGGGCGCGCAACCCGCCGACGCTTCCGCCTCAGCGGGTGAAGAGGCCCCCAATGGATCCAGCGAAGCGGGCGCTGAGTCCAGCTTTTCCGCTGCAGGCGAAGAGGGCATGAGCGCCCCGGAAGCGGCCTCGGAGAGCATGGAGAGTGAGTCCAGCGATCAGGCGCAAATGGAGCAGCCCACCCCGGAGCCCACGCCGCTGACGCAGCAGGCTGATCGCGAGCCCATGACGCAAACGCCCCTGCGGGAGGAGCCGTTGCAGACCGCCCACGCCGCTCCGCCCAGCGTGGTGAAACCCGATCTGAACGCCGAAGTGGCGGTGGTCGCCCACGCCGCGCAGCCGGAGCCGGAAATTCCGCCCATGAGCGTGGCGCGCGCGCCCGAAGCGGCGCCCAGCGCGCCCGCCGAGCCGACCCAGCCGGAGTCGACCCCGACGCCGACCCCCGACCGCGCCGCCACGCCGGAACCGCTCAGTGAAGAGGCGCGCCCCCTCACCGACAGCCGCGTGGCGTTGGTGATCAATGAAAACGCCTGGCTGTTGATCAAGGATGGGCGCGGCAAAACCTATAAGACCGGACTGTATAAGGCCGGTCGCGTCATCGCCATCCCCACCCTGGGCGGCCCCTATGTGGCCAAAATCGGCAACGCGGGCGGCGTCAGCTTCCTCGTCGATGGCCAACCGGCGCCGCCGCTGGGCAAACCGGGACAGTTGATCCGCAAAGTGACTCTCTCACCCGCCATGATTGCGGCGCGTCGCCGCATGGAGTCGCGCTGAGCCGTTCGTCGCATCTGATTGGAACCCCCCATGTCGTTCTCCCTGCTGCAACTGGCGGCGCTGTGGCTGGCCGTCGCCACCGGCGGCCTGGTGCAGGGCGCAACCGGCTTCGGTTACGCCCTCATCGCCGCCCCCACCCTGATGTTGATCGCCCCGCACATGGTGCCGGGGCCGGTGATCCTGGCCGGACTGCTGCTGACGCTGATGATGTCCCTGCGCGAATGGCGCGAGGTGGACCTCAAACTGGTCGGTTGGATCATGCTCGGCACGCTGCCGGGGTTGTGGCTGGGCGCCGAGGTGCTGAGTTGGATCTCCGCGCGCGGTTTGGCGTTCCTGTTCGGAAGCCTGACCCTGCTGGCGGTGGGGCTGTCGTGGTTTGCGCCCCATTTCCACCCTTCGCCCAAGCTGCTGGGCCCGGCGGGGGTGCTTTCCGGGGTAATGAGCATCACCACCAGCATGGGCGGACCGCCGGTGGCGCTGTCGCTGCAACATCTGCCCGGACCCAAACTGCGCGGCGTACTCAGTGTGGTGTTCTCCTTCGGTTCGGCCATCAGCGTGCTCACCCTGTGGCGCATTGGCCGCATGGGTGCGGCGGAGTTTCAATTGGGGCTGATGTTCATGCCCGCCATCGGCTTGGGCTTTCTGCTCTCCTACCCCATCAAGAACCGTTTGAATCACGCCGCCGTGCGCCGCGCCGTGCTGCTGGTGGCGGCCTGCTCCGGCATGGCGGTGATTCTGCGTGAGTTGCTGTAATTTTCTAAAAATCTCCGGGACGCTTTAAGATGCTGGGGCTTCGCCCCAGACCCCATGAGGGCGCTGCCCTGGACTTTCGTGAGTTTTGCCCCCTGCTGGCAATCAGAATATATAGCGAGTCAAAACCAAAACTGCACAGAGTGGCCAATGTTTGCGTGACGCTGGTTCGGCTTGCGTTGACTATTGGCCGCCGACTGGTCGGCGGCGGGGTCTGGGGTCGCGGACCCCAGCGGGGTGTGGGGCGGCGCCCCACGGTTTGATCTTTGGGAGCTCGAGGGCAAAGCCCTCGATATCTTCCAGCGCCCATATGTTCATTATTGAATGCTAGCGACACTATTTCACCCTCTCTGATCACCCCTCAGAATCCGCTCTTTCTCCCCTTGCCAATCCTTGGGTTGCGCTGTTTGGAGGAGTAGACTGGATGCCTATATTCCCCGTCATTGCTTCGGCGCGGCGGCCTGTGCCCCACACGGCGCACACGCCCGCACGCACCCCAAAGGAGTCGCCCATGTCCGATGCTGTCGCCACCACCCATATCCGCAATGTCGCCCTGCTCGCCCATGGCGGCGGCGGCGCCACCACGTTGGCCGAATCGCTGTTCTTCAACGGCGGCGTCATCAGCAAACGCGGCGACGTGGCGCGCGGCGATACGGTGCTGCGCAACGAACCCGAAGAGATCGCCCGCGGCATCACCATCAGCCCGCAGATCGGACACTTCCCCTGGCGCGACTACGACATCAATATCATCGACACCCCGGGCTACATCGACTTTCTGGAGCACACCCGCGGCGTGCTGTCGGTGGTGGGCGGCGCGGTGCTGTGCTACTCCGGCGTACACGGCGTCAAAACCGAAAACGAACGCTACTGGAAGATGGTGCAGGAGGCCGAAGTCCCGGCCATCGGCTTCATCAACAAGATGGAGAAGCACAACGCCGACTTCATCCGCGCCCTGGGGCAGATTCAGCAGGACCTGGGCGTCACCACCCTGCCGCTGACCATCCCCATCGGCAATGGCGACGACTTCCATGGCATCGTCGACCTGATCCCCATGACCGCGTGGTCGGCCAAGGAGGGGGTGTTCGAGCAGATTGAGCTGCCCGAAGAGGCCCGCGCCGACGCCGAACACTACCGCGCCGAGCTGGTGGAGAAGATCGTCGAGGGCGACGACGAGCTGTTGGAAGCCTATCTGGAGAACGGCCAGGAGCCCACCGAGGAGCAGCTCCACGCCGGTTTGAAGGAGGCGGTGATGACCCGTCGTCTGCTGCCCATGTTCTGCGGCTCCGGGGCGATGAACATCGGCTGTCGCGCGCTGGCCAACGCCATCGTCAACTATCTGCCCAGCCCGGTGGATAAAGCCGCCCTCAAACCGTTGGTGGGGGTGGATCCTGAGAACCATGAGCGCGAGATTGCGCGTCAGCCGGATGTATCCGAGCCCATGTCGGCGGTCACCTTTAAAACCGTCATCGACCCGTTTGCGGGCAAAATGAACATGGTGCGGGTCTTCTCCGGCGTGCTCAAGGCCGACTCCCCCATTCTCAACGCCACCCGGGGGGTGAAGGAGAAGGGCGGCCATCTCTATCGCATCGAAGGCAAGGAGATGACCCAGGTGTCGCACCTGGAGGCGGGGCAGATCGGCGCCATTGCGCGCCTGTCCGACACCCACACCGGCGACACCCTGTGCGATGCCGACAACCCCATTCACTATCATCGCGTGCGCTACCAGGAGCCTGCGCTGGCCTATGCGGTGGAGGTGGACTCCAAGAGCGAAGACAAGGTCTCCCAGGGGTTGCAGAAGCTGTGCGAGGAGGATCCCACCATCCGCGTGCATCGCGACGATGAGACCAAGGAGCTGATTCTGGCGGGCATGGGCCAGACCCATCTGGCGGTGGTGCTGGATCGTCTGGAGCGCAAGTACAACGCCAAAGCCACCCTCAAGGCGCCCAAGGTGCCCTATCACGAAACCCTCACCAAGGCGTGTCGGGTGCAGGGCAAGCTCAAGAAGCAGTCTGGCGGACGCGGTCAGTTCGGCGACTGCTGGATCGAAGTGGAGCCGCTGGCGCGCGGCGAAGGCTTTGTGTTCGAGAACAAAATCGTCGGCGGCGTCATTCCGCGCAACTTCATCCCGGCGGTGGAGAAGGGCGTCATCGACGCCATGTCCAAGGGCATCGTCGGCGGCTATCCGGTGGTGGATGTGAAGGTGAAGCTGGTGGACGGCTCCCACCACTCGGTGGACAGCTCCGACAACGCCTTCCGCAGCGCCGGCTCCATCGCCTTCAAGAACGCCATGGACGAGGGCGGCTCGGTGCTGCTGGAGCCGGTGATGGCCATGGAAGTGGTCTCCCCCGATGAGAGCATGGGCGACGTCATCGGCGATCTGAACTCCCGCCGCGGCAAGATCACCGGCGTCAATCCCCGTGGCGGGGCCCAGGTAATTCTGGCCGAAGTCCCCATGGCCGAGGTGCTGGATTATGGCAACACCTTGAACGCGCTGACCTCCGGGCGCGGTCTCTACACCATGCAGACCGGCTACTATCAGGAAGTGCCCAGCCACATCGCCCGCAAGGCGCTGGAAGATAAGGGCTAATTCTAGCAATAACGGGGGGAGCAGGATGTTCTTCTCCTCCCTGTATTGTTTTTTGGATGCTTGGAGAGACTGGGGCTTTGCCCCAGACCCCATAAGGGCTCCGCCCTTAACCCGCCAGGGAAATGATTTCCCTGGACCCTCGTTATAGTAAGTCAAACCGAGAATCGGACATGCTCGGTTTTTGGATAATGAAAGATATCGAGGGCTTTGCCCTCGAGCTCCCAAAGACCAAACCATGGGCTCCGCCCATACCCGCTGGGGGCGCAGCCCCCAGACCCCGCCGCCGACCAGTCGGCGGCCAATAGTCAGCGCAAGCTCAATCTACGTCACGCAAACATTGGCCGTTTTGAGCAGTTTTGGTTTCGACCCACTATAGATCAATGCCTGGTCATCACCATGGTGTGGAGTTCGCGGGTCAATGACGCCAACCCCGAGCTGCGCAGCGAAATGAACGGCTTGCCATTGTGCTTGCAATACTTCTTGCTGCGCAAACACGCATCGTGACTGACGCAATCCACCGGGCAGATCACCAGATCGGCGCGACTCATCAGACTCTCCAACCGCGCCGCGCCATCCCCCACCCCGCCATCATGGTGGATCAAACGCCCGTTATAGCGCTTGACCAGATCCCGATAGCGCCCGCGCAGATGGGTCACCCCACCCACATAAAGCAGGCAACGCCCCTTCAGGTCTGGATGCGCGCACTGTTTGCCATCACACGCGCCTGAATTCTCGCAAGTGGGCGCCAACAGAGTCTGAATGGCGCTCTCCAACGCATCGCGCTCCTGCTCCATCTCATCGGCTCTCTGCATCAGCAGATCCGCCCGCTCCCGCTCGGCGGTGAGATCCATCTTCAACACCGCGCGCTCGCCCTCGAGCCGCTCCATGGCCTGCACCGCCCCTTGCAGCATCAGGGCGCTCTCTGCGCTTTCGGCCTGCTGATCCCGCTCGGCGCGGGTGTTGAGCAGATCCAAACGCGCCTGCAGAGCGCGATTCTCCTCGCGCAAGCGCAACAAGTTGGCGTCGCGATCGCGCACCGTCTGATGCAGGCGCGTTTTCAGCGCCTCCACTTCGGCGCGCAACTGCTCCTGCGCCTGTTGCGCATCGGCCTGCTGCGTCAGCCGCGCCCGCGCATTGGCCCCATGCAGATGGGAGAGCATATGGATATCGCCATACACCTGGCTCAAGCAGGTCTCATCAGCATGCGGATGCGAAGCGATGGCCCACAACGGCCCGGCCACCCGTCCGCTCTGCACCGCCTCGCGCCACCACTCCAGCAAACCCTGGCTATCGCGAATCTGCTTGGCGCGGCTCAGGCTGCGCGTATGTTGACGGTCCAACGCTTTGTTGAGGAGTTTACCCAGACGGCCACTCTGTTTGGCTGAGGCGGTGGCGGTGGCGTGAACCTCGAAGTCGCTGGCCGTCTCCACGGAGGAGTGGGTGCGGTTGGCGTGGGCGCGTAATGCTTCAATAGAAAAGCAGGTGCCGATAATGGGGCAGATGAGTCGCTCATCCACTTGCCACAGCTTGCGCCGTTTGCCGTTGGAGAGCGGTTTGACAGGCGCGGTCGCGCCCACAGAGGAGACGGTATCGGAAGACAATTTGCACATGGAATGGCCTCATCAGCAGAGTCGAAACGTGCTGCTAACGATAATGTTTCTCATTTGCAAGTCAAGCGCTTTTTTGCCGCCTCCTTTGGTGGCTCATACAATAGCCTGAGTTTATTGGTTAATTGCCGGATTTACTTTGCCACAAACACTCTTCAACTTTCCCTGGCTCAGAGATCTACGGCATTCGCTCCTGGCGGCTTCGCCGCCATATCGCTCACTGCCGTTTCCCCGACGGCCTCCGTGCTGGCTCGTCATTCTGAGATTTTCCCCTAACCTCTTACTGGCTCAAACTCTCTTGCTGGGGAAACGGCCAAAGACAACTGCCACACCGTGGGGCGCCGCCCCACACCCCGCTGGGGTCGCGGACCCCAGACCCCGCCGCCGACCAGTCGGCGGCCAATTTGGCTCAGCGCCAGATCGACTTGCCCGCGCCCGGCAAACCCAGCTCCGGCCACATTGCATCGACTCGCTGGATCACGTCATCACGCATCACGATGGGCGTCCCCCACTCGCGCTCGGTCTCGCCGGGCAACTTGTTGGTCACATCCCAGGCAAAGCGCAAACCGCTGGGCTCGATGGCTAGGTCACGGCTGGCGTCAAAACGGGTGGCCAATACCCAAATCAAGTCATCCCAATTGTGCGGGTCGATATCGCCATCGACGATCCACAACTGCTTGGGACCCATCTCCGGCGGCAGCGCGGCCCACGCTTGCTCAATGGCGCGGCGGGATTGCCCGGCGGCGCGCTTCTCAATGGCCAGCGCCGCCAGCCCCAGCTCGGGACGACAGGCGACGCTCTGCGCGCCATCGATGCCCATCAAGGCGTCACTCCAGCGCGCGGCGGCGTCGGGCGGCGGCAGGAACGGCGCGCCGATGTCGGCTTCGGCGCCGATTTTGGTGGTGGCGTCCACCCCCAACTTGCCCCCCAGACTGCTCTGCGGCGAGGCAAAGTCCAGATAGTCGATGGGGGTGTTGCCGATCACATGCAGATCGCGCCCCGGATGGACGTGGCGCGCCACGCAATCCATCACCGCATCCCAGTCGGTCACATCCACCCCGGCGTCCACCACGAACAGCGTCTTGGTGTAGAGGAACTGACGCAGAAAGCCCCATACGCCGGTCATGGCGCGGAAGGCGTGGCCGGGATAGCCCTTCTTCAGCGCAATCACCGCCGCGCGGTAGGAGCACGCCTCGGCGGGCAGGTGGAAAGCGACGATCTCCGGGAACTGCTTGCGCAGCAGCGGCACAAACACGCGGTTGAGCGCCAGCGCCAGCACCGACGGCTCATCGGGCGGGCGTCCGGTAAAGGTGGAGAGGTAGATGGGATCCTGGCGCAGACTCATGCGCTGCACGGTGAACACCGGGAAGCGCTCGACTTCGTTGTAGTACCCGGTGTGGTCGCCATAGGGGCCTTCATCGGCCACGTCATTGAGATCCACCGTCCCCTCCAGCACGATCTCGGCGGAGGCGGGAATGGGCAGGCCGGAGAGCGCGGATTTGACGATAGGGATGCGCTTCTCCCGCATCAATCCGCCAAAGGCGTATTCAGAGAGGGTGTCGGGCACCGGGGTGACCGCCGCCAGAATGGTCCCTGGATCGGCGCCGATGGCCACCGCCACCGGAATCGGCTTGTGGAACGCGCGCGCATGTTGCGCCCCGCCGCGATGTTTGAGCCAGCGCATGATCAGGCGATTGCGCCCAATGGGCTGCATGCGGTAGATGCCGATATTCACTGGTCCGCCGTCGGGGCCCTGGGTGATCACCAACGGCCAGGTGATCAGCGGCCCCACATCGCCCGGCCAGCAGGTCATCAGCGGCAGCATGCCCAGATCCACGGCGTCGCCGTCGAAGCTCTGCGCCATCCACGGCGCCCGGCGCAGGCGTCGGGTGGGCATGTGGCGCACGCGGCTGAGATTGCGCGCAATCTCCCATAGACTGCCGATGCCGCCCGTGGGGGGCTCCGGCTGTTTCAGCCACGCCAGCAGCTCGCCCAGCTCCGACAGCCCCTCCAGCGACTGCCCCACCGCCAGCCCCACCCGCTCCTGGGAGCCGAACAGATTGGCTAACACCGGCATCCGCCCGCCCACCGGGTTGGTGAACAGCACCGCTGGGCCGCCTTCGGCCAGCAAGCGGGTGCTGATTTCGGTGATCTCCAGATTGGGGTCCACCGCACGGTCGATGCGGATCAACTCGCCGCGCTGCTCCAGCATGGTGATGAATGCGCGCAGATCGGCAAACGCTTTGGGGGCGGAAGAGGCGGTTTGGCTCATGATGAGGAGGCGACGTTTTCTTCTGAGGCGAGGTTGACCGTGACGGTGACTTCATTGCCCACGTCGTTGTATTGCAGGGTATCAAAGCTCATGGCGCGGGCCATGGCGATGCCGCGTCCATGGGGATCGAAGGCGCGCTTGGGGTCAAACTCCAGATAGTCGGCCCAGTTGAAGCCGTCGCCAGCGTCGCGAATGGTCACGCTCAGGCGCTCGGCGCTGTGTTGCAAGGTCACTTCCACATACTTGTCGGCATATTCCGGCAACGCCAGACGCCGCTCCACCTCTTCCATCCACAGCAGCCGCCGATTGGTCAGGAGTTGCCCCTTCTCGGCGTAGGTGATCTGCAGATTGCCATGCTCCACAGCGTTGATCAGCAGCTCCGAAAGCCCCACCGCCGCCCGTTGTGAATCGGGAAACAGGTTGGCCAGCAGCGCCGCCAGACTCTGCGCATCGGAGAGATGGCGAAAACGAAAGCGCCCCTGTTCCAGCAAACGGATGCTGGCGATGCTGTCGCGCGCCTCGCGCAGGGCGCGTTCGGCGCGCTCCTGCATCGATTTATAGTCTCTGTAATCCCCCACCGCCGTATTCACCACCGCCAGCAGCATCTCCCGGCGCAGCGGTTTGGTGAGGTAGTAGTGGGCGCCCGCTCGCAACCCCTCCAGAATCTCCGCCTGGGCGGATTTGGCGGTCTGCATGATCACCGGAACCAGATGCATCTCGGGGTGCGCCTTGATGCGTTTGAGCACCTCGATGCCATCCATCTTCGGCATCATACGGTCCAGCAGCACGGCGTCAAAATCGCGCGGTTTGCGCTCCAGAACGCGCAGCGCGGTGGCGCCGTCACGAGCCACAGAGACGCTGTAGCCCTCCTGTTTCAGATAGTCGGTGAGGATCTCAACATTGATGATCTGGTCATCCACAACCAGAACTTGTGGGGGCTTCTGCTTGGCGGGCGAATCCGTCACGTCTCGCCTCCTTCCAACGGTCCAGCGGGAACGGGTCATGCAAAACGGCTTCAGGATAAGCCAACCGGCATACCGGGCAAAGAAAATTCCAGCACGCTCACAACCGCAAACCCCTCAGTATGCGGCCAGCAGAATGCCCAATAGCAGCGGCAAGCCCAGTTGGCTGTTACTCAAAAAGGCGTTGAACAGCGTGTCCCGCTCCCGTTTACGGCAACGCACGATCTGCAGCGCCATATGCGCCGCGCAGCCGAGCCAGGCGATCCCATAAGACCAACCAAAGCCCAATCGCCAGCCAAACAGCGCCCACAGCAGCAGGGTCAGCGCGTAGAATCCGGCCACCGCCGCCAAGTCGAAGCGGCCAAAGAATATGGCGGTGGATTTGACCCCGATCTTCAGGTCGTCCTCGCGATCCACCATGCCATAGAGGGTGTCGTAACCGGTGGCCCAGGTGAGGATGGAGGCGAACAGAATCCAGGCGTCCAGCGTCACCGCGCCCGCAGTGGCGGCCCAGGCCATGATCACCGCCCAACCGAAGGCCGCGCCCAGATAGAGTTGCGGCGTGTGAATGATGCGTTTGGTGAACGGGTAGGTCAGCGCCAGCAGCGCGCCGCCCACCGAGAGTTGCAGCGCCAGCCAGTTGAGTTGAAACGCCAGAAACAGCGCAATGACCAGCAGCAGAATCAGCAGCCCCACCGCCGCGCGCATGCTGATGCGTCCCGCCGCCAGCGGGCGCTGTTTGGTGCGCTCCACATGGGGGTCGAAGTCGCGGTCGGCGATGTCGTTGATGACGCACCCCGCCGAGCGCATCACAAACGCGCCGATGCCGAACACCGCCATCAGCAGCCAGTCCGGTTGCGCCGGAAAGCTGGCCGCGGCCACCCCCCACAGCGCCGGCCAGAACACCAGCCAGGTGCCAATGGGTTTGTCCACGCGCATCAGCCGCAGCGACTCACGCAGCAGCGGAAACGGAATAGCGTCAACGGTTTGAGCGATGTTCCACATGGGTTCTAGAGTAGGATCATGCAACAAATGCGAGAGGAATTTTAGAAGATTTTAGAGACTGGGGCTCCGCCCCAGACCCGGCCAGGGCTTTGCCCTGGACCCACAAGGGCTCCGCCCTTGACCCGCCAGGGAAATGATTTCCCTGGACCCTCGTAAGTTTTACTCCGCGCGTTTCCTGACCTGATCGCCCAACTATAGTGAGTCAAACCAAAACTGCACAGAACGTCCAATGTTTGCGTAACGCAGGTGAAACTCGCGCTGACTATTGGCCGCCGACTGGTCGGCGGCGGGGTCTGGGGGCTGCGCCCCCAGCGGGTGTGGGCGGAGCCCACGGTGTGGCTGTTGATCTTGGGAGCTCGAGGGCAGAGCCCTCGATATCTTTCATTATCCAAAACCGAACAGATCCGATTCTCGATCAGATTTTCTATACTTATCAGGTTCTACTCAAGTGGCGCGAACAGTTCCAGAATTCTCGCCCTGGGAATCTCATTGACCACAAAGATGGAGCGACGGCACCACACCGGCTGATCCAACCCCAACTGCGGCGCGCTGGCCAGCGCCAACGCCAAACCCGTGCGCCGCACGCTGGCCTGCTGGGCCAAAAACAGCCCCCCCAACGGTTTGACCCCCTGCTCAATCTGCGCTTGCGTGTCGGCGTCCAATCCATCGAGCAGAATCTGCGAATGGGCGAACACGCGCAAATGACCCGGCGAGTTCAACCACGCATCCCGCGCCAGATGACGCGCTCCAAACGGCAGTTGCAGCGCATCGTCCCACACGCCCGCAGGTTCGGCGGCGGCGTCATCCATCACCACCTGCCCCACCAGGCTCACCAACACCGGCGCGCCATAATGCGCCTGCAAGGCGGCGGTGAGCGACCCTTCGCAGCCTAACAACGCGCGCCAATCCGCATTCAGCCCTTCGCCACGCTGGGCAAGCAGCGTCTGCGGGTCATCCCAATGCTGATCAAACTGCAAGGCGGGCGCGGGCATGGGCGGTCGGGGTTGCGATTGGACGGAAGTTCCCACACTATACCCAAAACCCCCGCCAAGACAACATTCGCCGGGAAGCGCGCCGATGCTCAAACCCCACCCCAAGCCACATTTCACGCCATGACGCCGCGTCTGCATCTGCCCACTCTCGACATGCAGACCGAGCGCGCGCAACTGGATCGCGACGCTAGCCGCTACCTCACCCGGGTGCTGCGCCTGGGGGTGGGCGCGCGGGTGCTGCTGATGGATGGACGCGAAAACGCCCGCTTCGGCGTGATTGACAGCCTGGGCGACAAGGGCAGCGGCGACGGCGTGGAATTGCGATTGATGGAGCGCGTCTCCACCCGCCCCGAGCCACCGCTGGAGTTGACCCTGGTGCAGGGGCTGCTCAAGGGGAGCAATTTTGAACTGGTGATTCAAAAAGCCGCCGAGTTGGGCGCGGCGCGGGTAATTCCCCTCATCAGCGAACGGGTGATCAAACGCCCCGACGCCAAACGGGTGGGCAATCAACTGGAGCGCTGGCGCCGCATCGCCACGGAGGCCATGGAGCAGTGCGGACGCGGGCGGCTGATGGAGATCACCGAACCCAGCGACTGGAAGGGGCTGGCCGCGCTGCTGGATGACGGCCTGCGGCTGATCCCGTGGGAGGAGAGCGCCGACGGCGCCGCCCCCACCCTGGGCGAGTTGGCGCGCACGCTGGAGACAGCGCCGCAGTCGGTGACGCTGATCATCGGTCCCGAGGGGGGCTTTCCCGCCCATGAGGTGGCGCGCGCCCAGCAGGAGTTGCAGGCGCAGCCTGTGCGACTGGGGCCGCGCATTCTGCGCGCCGAGACCGCCGCCATCAGCGCCGTGACCCTGGCGCTGGGGGTGTGGGGAGATCTGCTGTGAGGCGCGGGCTGCTCATTCTGGCGCTGTTCTGGCTCACGGGCTGCGCCGGACCGCCGCCGCAGACCCATCAGAGCACGCAGTTGCGCATGGGCACGTTAGTGAGCATCTCCACCTTTGGCCTCAATCAGAGCGAGCATGCGGCGGCGGCGGGCGCGGCGTTCCGCGAGATGGGGCGCATCGAGACGCTCATGAGCAGCCATCGCGATGACAGCGCCAGCGGACGGCTCAACGCCGCTCCGCGCGGCGCGTGGCATCCGCTGGATGGCGAGTTGGGGGCGTTGCTGGAGCGCGGCATGGCCGTGCAGCAGGCCAGCGATGCGGCGTTTCACATGGGCCTGCGCCCCTTGGTGGTGCTGTGGGGCTTCTCCCAGGAGCCGCCGCCCTCCCAGCCGCCGCCCATGGAGGCCATTGCGCAGTGGCGGACGCTGGCGGACGGCCATCTGCAAGCGGCCATTCAACTGCGCAAAACCGACGCGGGCGACACTGAGATCCGCCTGGAGAATGCGGCGTTCGGTCTCGATCTGGGCGCCATCGCCAAGGGCTACGCCATCGATCGCGCCATGCACAAGTTGCTGGATCTGGGCGTGAGCAACGCTTTGATCAACGCCGGCGGCGATATTCGCGCGGTGGGCAATAAGGGCGGCGCGCCGTGGCGCATCGGCGTGCGTCATCCGCGCCCGCAGCAAGTTCATCCCCAGGTCCCGCCCAACCCCGAGACGGTGGTTGCGGCGGTGGAGACCACCACGCCGCTCTCTATGGTCACCTCGGGCGACTATGAACGCTTTTTCGACTACGAAGGGCGGCGTTATCACCACGTGTTGGACCCCCACAGCGGCGCACCGGCGGCGCAGGGGTGGGCGTCGATCTCGGTGCAGGCGGCCAATGCGGAGTTGGCTGATGCGCTCTCCACGGCGTTGATGAATCTGTCCCACGCGGCGGGTCAGGCGTTGTTGGAGAAATTCCCCGGCGCGGCGGCGATGTGGTATCGCGCCGATGGGGAAAGATATAAGAGTCCCGACTTCCAGGGCGAGTGGCTTATATAGTGGCTTATATACTCAGTCGAATTCAAAAATAGCCATTGGCGGTTTTGGCGATGGAAGATATCGAGGGCTTTGCCCTCGAGCTCCCAAAAGCCAAACCGTGGGGCGCCGCCCCAAACCCCGCTGGGGGCGCCGCCCCCAGACCCCGCCGCCGACTGGTCGGCGGCCAATAGTCAGAGCAAGCTCAAGCTGTGTCACGCAAACATTGGCCGTTTTGTGCAGTTTTGGTTTCGTGTGGCTATATAATAGAAACGACCAGTCTGCGCTTAACTTCGGTGATCCTACTCGGACTTTCATGAAAGCACAGCGCCAACTAACGAGGGTCCAGGGAAATTGGATTTGTCCTGATTGGCCTGGCGGGTCGAGGGCAGAGCCCTCGCGGGTCCAGGGCAGCGCCCTGGCGGGTGTCGGGCGGCGCCCGACTGGGGTTTGGGGCAAAGCCCCAATATCTTTCATCTCCCTATCGTTATATTCCCATGAGGATAAAGCCGCATGACCCTAACCGCCCCCCTCTCCCTGCTGCGGCGCGCCAGTAACGGCGCGGATCGCTTAGTCGCATTGGCGACCCTGGCGGGGATCGGCGTCTCGGCGCACCTGCTATGGGGCGCGCCGGGGGCGGAGGCGGCGGTGTATCGGGACAATCACCTGGTGGCCACGCTGCCGCTGGATCGCGACGCCGCGCTGGAGGTGGCGGGACGCCTGGGTCCGGTGCGCATCGAGACCCATGGCGGACAGGCGCGTCTGCTGGAGCATCGCAGCGCGCGCATGATCGGAACCCGCACCGGCTGGATCGGCTCCAGCGGGCGGGTGGCGGTGTGCGTGCCGTGCGGGGTGCTGGTGAAGATCACCGGCAATGCCGCCACGCGCGGCGCCGACGACCCCAACGCCTTTGACGCCATCGCCCAATGACGCGCCCCCTCGCCCACGTCGACTCCGAGCCGCTCCATCCTCTGCGCCGCGACCTGTTGGCGGCGTGGCTCACCGCCGCCGCCATCGCCGCCCATGTGGCCGAAAGCGCCTTGCCGGGGCTGGGTCCGTGGTTCAAGCCGGGGGTGGCCAATCTGTTTGTGGTGGCGACGCTGTTTCACCTGGGCTGGCGACTGGCGGTGACGGTGGCGCTGATCCGCGTATTCGTCGGCGCGTTTGTGCTGGGGACGTTCCTCTCCCCCACCTTCTTTCTGAGTCTGGGCGGGGCGCTGGCGGCGGTGGCGGCCATGGGGCTGGCCATGGCGGCGCACAGATTGCCCGGCTGCGGCTCGCCATCACGACAACTGGGGCCGGTGGGGGTCTCCATCCTCATGGCGCTGGCGCACATGGGCGCCCAGGTGGTGATCGCCAACCTGCTGCTGGTGCGCCACGACGGCCTCTATCTGGCGCTGCCGGGGTTTCTGTTCAGCGCCTGGATCACCGGCCTGTTCAACGGCGTGCTGGCGTTTCTGCTCATCGAGCGGCTGCGACGCCACTGAATCTAACCACACCACACAAGCCTACGCCTTGGCCTGCTTGCCTATTTGATCACGATTTTGGCCGACCTACGCTGAACGCACGCTCTATCCAACAACCCCACACAGTCCCCCTGCTCCATGCGATAGAGCATGATGATTCCGTCGCGATTGTTGGGGCTGGGCGCGCCTGATGGCAAAAGCAGAGTGGGAATGCCGCTGCCGCTCTGACCACTGATGAGGCTCGGGCTGCGTTGGTTATTGGGCAGAGTGGTCTGCTTAAGCACCATGTAGGCGTTGCCCACGCGCATGCGATGGGTGATTTTCACCCCAGGACGCTTCTGTTGCGCCTTGTTCACCCACGCATCGATCTCCGCCTGGGTCGCCAGACGCAGATCGCCGCGCGCCGCCAGCGCTTCGAAACCCGCCATGCCCGCAGGCAACTCGGCTTGGTTGGCGCCGGACTTTGGCATCTCCCCTGTGCCGCCGACGATCCAGTCGCTCTCCGGCACCTGCTCCGCCTGACCAAGCGCGATGCTCCGCACCGAACCCCCACCCGGTTCGAAATGGTCCATTGAACGTCCAGTCAGCGTTTTGAGCCGCGCGTTCAAACTCTCCGCCTGATCGGTGCGATAGGCGTAGAAGCGGCGGCAGTCGCTCCGCTCGTTCAACGGGCCGTTCACATTGCGCACCGGGACATCACGCGCCACTCCCTCCACACTCTGGGCGGAGTAGCCGCTGACGATCACGCCTGCGATGGTGGTTTGCGGTGAGCGGTGAATCCGCCAGATCACTGGATCATACGCGGTGAGCGCCAGCACCACCGGTTTGTCCGGCAGGTGCGCTTTGACCACCACCTGCCTGGTGACAGGCCCACCCTTTTCCAGCTGCTTGGATGCGGGTTGACCGCCGCTGTATACTCCCGCTGCAACCAATTGAAATTCATCTGGTAATCCACTCATCACACAGATGTTGGACGCAGGCTTTGATGGCGGCGGCGACGCTTGCGCAGGCGGTGGCGTTGGCGCGCTCGACTCCGCCGCCTTTTCCGGCAGCGCGCCGATGCGGGTTTGGTAGGATTTGAGCGTCACAACCATCTGCTGCATATGGTTTTGCAAACAGCGCGTGTCCATCATGGGACTCATGGCGGCTTCCAGCTCATCCTCCCGCACAACCGGCAGCATCGCCTCAAACACACACTGCATCGCCATCACATTGAGCCATGACGTGTAGGTGGCGCGATAGATTCTGCCCAGCGCCTTGTCGCCCCGATCATCCAACGTTTGCCGAATCTCCTGACTCAACAACTTACTCGTTTGGCGATCTATTTTGGCTTGCGTCAACTCTTTCTCACTCTGATTGACGGCGCGGTCGGCATGCTCCCGGTAGCGCAACCACAAGCGCCCCTCCTGTTCCAGAAGATCGACCAGGCAAGCTGGGTCTTGCTGGAGTTTGCCTGATGCGTTGCGGGCGTTGCGCACCATGAGCGGCGGCCCGTGACGGGATCCCTCCAGTTGCGCCAGTCGAGCTTCAAAGTAGCAGCGCGCGCGACGATAGGAGCGCCAACTGCTCTGCAAGCGGTTGAAGGAGAGATACAGGCCGCCAGACAGAGCCGCGCGCAGCTCTCTCCCCACCTTTTTGCGCTGTTGCTCCAACGCCGCCACACGCTGATATTCACCGGAAGTCACTGCTGCTGCGGGCGTGGACGCGCCGAGCCAAAGCAGCAGCGCCACACCAGTGAGCAAGTGCATCGGATTGAGCTGCATGGATATGAGCCTCGCGTTAAACTCTCGAAAAAATCTTATGTTTTATGAAAAGATAAAAAGAGAGCGCCGCATCGGGCGCTCTCTTTGGAACAGCATGTCACAGGCGTTTACTGCAACGCTTTCTGTAGGGTGAAGGCGCCGCGAATCTGGCCCGCCTTGTAACCCACGGCTTTATCGTCGGGGTACTTCTCAGCCAAAATCTTCTGCACTTCGGGGCTGATCTTTTCGCCATGGCACATCAGGCAGGGCTTCTCAGCGGTGGGGATCGCCTTCATGTAGCGGAAGGTCTTGCCGTCGTTGAGGATCTCATAATGCTCCATCTTTTTGGGATCCTCGCCCTTGGCCAGACGCGCATCAAAGCTCTGCAGCACCAGATGCTCCCAGGCGTCGGGGGCGTTTTCAGGGTTGCGCACCTTCAGGCTGGTGCGGCCCACTTCGCCGCCATATTGACGCGAGGCGTTGCGGGCGATGCCTTTGGCCGCCGCGCTGCACACCTGCACGCCCACAGCGGGACCGCCGGATTTCAGTCCCTTGACCAAAGTGCCTTTGAGATTGCCAAAGAAGGCTTTGACGGCGCCGCGCGCTTCCGCCGCCAGCGCTTCGGTGTCTTCCGCGGCAAACGCAGGCGACGCCAGCAACAGGGCCGCGCCCAAGGTCATAACGCCCAATCTCTTCATCTGTTCACTCTCCATCTTGCTTGCATCGGCGATGTGCGTTGGCGCTTGGTGCGCTGAATCCAACGCGCTGATTTCCCTCCCCCGCCGGGCATGTTGCCGGTTTCACCAGGCCGGGGCAAGGATCGCCGCACAGCCGCGCGCACTGGAGTGGCTCAGTGAGTGGACGCTTTGGAGAGCGCTTCGACCTTGGTTTTCACCGTCTCGGCATCGTCATTGGAGCCGGTGGCGCAGTAGCTGCCGCCGCCACTCTCCTTGGCGCTGACGGCGGGTTTGGCGCCGCTGGCGGGGGCGGCTTCACTCTCCTCGCCCTCTTCCCCTTGCGAACAGTGCACCACGCGGTTGCGGCCCGACTCCTTGGCGCGATACAACGCGGCATCGGCGCACTGCACCGCCTCCCAGAAGTCCGGGGCGTCGTTGGGGAACTCCGCCCAACCGATGGAGATGGTCTTTTTGAGCACGCCGCCGGAGATGGGGATGGTCAGATCCTCCACCGCCGCGCGCACCTTCTCGGCGATCTTGGCGCCTTGGCCTGGCGTTTCGCACTGCAGCACCACCAGGAACTCCTCGCCGCCATACCGCACCACCAAATCGGCGGCGCGCACCTGGGTCTGCAGAGTTTGCGACAGGGATTTGAGCACTGTATCGCCCGCCTGGTGGCCGTATGTGTCGTTGACCATTTTGAAGTGGTCCAGATCCATCATCAACACCGCCAGGGTCTGCCCTTTGCGCTCGGAGGCGGCCACTGCGGTGGGGGCGAACTCCTCCAGGAAGCGACGATTGTGCAAACCGGTCAGGGCGTCGCGCAAGGCCGATTCGCGCAGTTTTTCCATCAGGCGCTTGGACTCGATCACCGATGCCGATTCGCGCAGATAGACCTCAATGAAGGGGCGCAGCAGTTGGAACATGATGCCGTGATCGTGCTCCACCACCAGCTGCACCACGTTGCCCACCGAACCGGAGTGGATGACGGGAATGCACATATAGCGCAGATCCGAGCGCTCCCCCTGAGCGTTGACGAACTGATTGCAGATAGCGGGCGCGGTGACGCCATCCACCATATGCCCGGTGCGTTGCGCGCGGCACAGCTCGGCCTGGTACTGCACCTCGTGGCGGCACCAGCGGCAGCCGGTTTCGGCGGCGGCGCCATCGAGCACCATGGGATGCATGCGGTTCTGACTGGCGGAGACTTCATAGATGGAGAAGCGCTGCAGACCAAAGCGCGTCTCCAGCACCTGGGAGATGCGTTGATAGACCTCGCGTTTGGTCAGATCCTCTTCGATCTGCTGCTTGAACTGCGACACCTCCACCAGCGCCTCCACCACCTCGGTGACCGAGGAGAGCTGGTTGGTGTGGTCATCCACGTTGTAGTGGATCAGTTTGGCCACATCGTCGCTGATCTTGCCCAGATTCTCGCGCAGGTGGTCCATCAGGCGGTTGAGATTGGCGGCGATCTCCGCCAAACCGCCTTCGCAGTGGTCACACTGCACGCGGCCGGTGAAGTCGCCTTCACGCCCCCGCCGCACCACGCCCAGGATGCTCTCCACCATGCGGATCAGCGGCACGATGCGGTGGTGGAAGAACCAGTTGACGCCAATCACCATCACCGCCAGCAGCAGCAACAGCGCCACTGACGCCGCTGTGGTGGCCGCGCCCGTGAACTTGAAAAGAACTAACCAAAGGACAACAAGAACAATAATGGGAGTCGCCGCCATCACCATCCACGACAAGCTCCGCCAACGTTGAATTTGATCGGCGGTGGGCCAGCTCATAGTACACTCATTTCGGTGTAATGCGACATTATGGGAATCGAAGAGTTCATGTATTTCTTAACAGAAACGCCGCAGACGCTTCAATCATAATATGCGGTATTTCTAAATTAGATTGAATCTACTGGGAAATTTTGTGACTTTCGCAGGAAGATCATCGTCCCTTTTCGCACTTGCCGAACTCGCAGTAGACTATTGCCTGGCAGGGGGAACTTCCCCCTCGCCCAGAAGCGTCAACTCTTGGGGATGCGATCATGAAAACATTGAAAAAAAACATATTTATAGGAATCGGCGTACTGCTCATGCTGTGCTCTGGCGTCGCCAACGCCGAGATTCAGACCGAAGCGGTGCGCTATCAGGATGGCGATGTCACCCTGCGCGGGCATCTGGTGTGGGATGACGCCATCGCCGGCAAACGGCCCGGAGTGATAGTTGTACACGAATGGTGGGGTTTAAATGATTACGCGCGCAAACGGGCGCGCATGCTGGCGGAGTTGGGGTATGCGGCCTTCGCCATCGATATGTACGGCGAAGGCAAGATCACCAAACACGGCAAGGACGCCAAGGCGTGGATGAGCCAGATCACCAGCAATGTGCACGCCTGGCGCAAGCGCGCGCAGTTGGGGCTGGAGATGCTCAAGTCCCGCGCCATTGTGGACCCGGACAACATCGCCGCCATCGGCTACTGCTTCGGCGGCGCCACGGTGATGCAGATGGCCTATGCGGGGTTGCCGCTCAAAGGGGTGGCCAGCTTCCACGGCTCACTGCCGCCAGCCAGCGCTGAGGAGGCCAAGAGCATTCAGGGGCAAATCTTCGTGGCCCACGGCGACGATGACGGCTTTGTCCCCGCCGAGCGCATTGCAAAGTTCCTCGACGGACTGCGCGTCTCGGGCAAAGCGTGGCAATTCACCCGCTACGGCGGAACCAAACACAGCTTCACCAACCCCGACGCCGACAAAGCGGGCATCGACGGCCTGGGCTACAACCCCATAGCGGACAAACGCTCCTGGGCGGCGCTGCAAGTGTTCCTCGGCGACATCTTCGCCAGCAAATAACACCAGCGGGCGCGTTCTTTTCCCCAGCAGAGCGCGCCCTCTGGTCGAGATGGGCAAATCCCGCCACAGGAGCGTCCGAGCCAACGCCGCAATCCGCCAATAAAAAACCCCCGACCAGACGGTCGGGGGCGTGAAGAGGAGTTGCATAAATCCCTGGAGATGATAGCGTTCTGGGCGCAACCGATTGGCCGTTTCGCGTCCGCCTGGAGGACGAACGCGGGTTGCGTGAAACGCGATGTGGGGGAGATGAGCCCACGCCTTTACTCTACACCAGGAGCGCTTTTGCCCCCAAGGAAAATCCACCTTTTGCAGGGCGAAAAATGGCGTTTTTTTGTGTTTTCCAAATTTATAGACACCATTTTCCTGTGATTATGCGCCGCACCCCTCCCCTCCACGCCCATCACGCCGCTTAAGAGACGCATATGGAGTTCCTCGCCGATCTGCACCTGCACTCCCCCTTCTCGCGCGCGGTCAGCCGGGAAATGACGCCGCAAAACATCGCCTTATGGGCGCAGCGTAAAGGCATCGGCGTGGTGGGAACGGCGGACTTCACCCATCCAGTGTGGCGGCAAACCCTGCGCGAAGCCCTGATCGAAGCGGAACCGGGACTGTTCCAACTGCGCCCGGATTTGGCCGCCGCGGTTAGACGCGATCTCCTGGAGCAGACCGGCCCCGCACTGGCGGAGGCCCCGGCGCCGCGCTTTCTGCTCACCACCGAGATCGCCGTTATCTATCAGCGCGCTGGCAAAACCCGGCGCATTCACCATCTGATCTGCCTCCCCTCCTTCGCCGCCGCCGAGCGCCTGAGCGTCGCCCTGGCCCAGGTGGGCAATCTGCACGCCGATGGCCGCCCCATGCTGGGGTTGGACTCCCGCGATCTGCTGGCGATGACCCTGCACAGCGACGCCGATGCGCTGCTGATCCCCGCCCATGTGTGGACCCCGTGGTATGCGCTGTTGGGGGCGCGCTCGGGGTTTGATTCGGTGGAGGCGTGTTTTGGCGATCTGACGCCCCACATTCTAGCGCTGGAGACCGGCCTATCGGCGGATCCGGCGATGATGGCGCGAGTCTCCAGCCTGGACCGCTATCGTTTGGTCTCCCACTCCGACGCCCACTCTCCCAGCAAACTGGGGCGCGAAGCCACACGCTATGAGTGTGAATTGGATTACCACGCCATGCGCCGCGCCCTCGCCACCGGCGCAGGATATGGCGGAACCATCGAGTTCTTCCCCCAGGAGGGCAAGTATTTCCATGACGGCCACCGCGCCTGCGATGTGCATCTGAACCCCGAAGTGGACACCCCCGCCGACGGCCTCTGCCCGGTGTGCGGCAAGGCGCTCACCACCGGCGTGCTCAACCGTGTGTTGGCGCTGGCCGATCGTCCCGCCAACCAGAGCGATCACGCCCCGGCGCCGTTTGTCTCCCTCACGCCGCTGGCGCAGATCGTGGCGGAGTTGGCGGGGGTTAAATCCCCCAACAGCAAACGGGTGACGCGGGCGGTAGAGCGGCTATTGGGGCGGCTGGGGCCGGAGATTCCCCTGCTGACGCAGGTTCCCTTGGCGCAGATCGCAGAGGTCGGCTCCGAGCTGCTGGCCGAGGCGATCCGGCGTCTACGCGCCGGGCAGGTGATTCGCCAATGCGGCTATGACGGCGTGTTCGGGCGCATTCGTCTGTTCGCGCCAGATGAAGCTGTGTCGACGCGCCGCTGGCTGGATATGCTCTATCGTTGCTAGCGTTCAACAGCGAACATATGGGCGCTGAAAGATATCGAGGGCTTTGCCCTCGAGCTCCCAAGATCAACAGCCACACCGTGGGCTCCGCCCATGTATGGTCCGCTCCGCCACGGCAAGAGAAAATGTCCACTGATGTGTGAGGCTTAGTCGCGCCCATGTATCCGGCCTGTTGATGAGGGGCTTGTCGCCCTCTGGCCCTGATGGAATTTGCGCGTGGCCCTCCTCAACACACCCTCGGCCTCTATGGGCCCTTGGACGAAACAGGTTCTTGACCACGCAGGGCTATGCCGTTTCACGCCATCAATCTCGACTCTCTCTCGCAACCTGGCTGGTGGGATCTCTTTCTCTTTCCTTATCGGCCTGTTTTTCTTTTAGAGTTGTATTGCGCTCTCTCTACACAGCGGCGCTGTCCCCATAGGCCTCCTGCTTCACCAGCATCGCCCACGCGCTGCGCGCCATGCGGTTGGCCAGCGCCACCACTGCTCTATTTGCGCCGCGACGTTCCGACACCGACACTGCCCACTGGCTGCGGCGATCCGGCTTGTTTTCACACACGCGCAACGCCGCCCGCGCCCCATGGATCAACAGGGTGCGAAGATAACCATTTCCCCGCTTGCTGATCCCCGTCAGCCACGCCTTGCCCCCTGTGGAGTGCTGATTCGGAACCAACCCTATCCATGCCGACAGCTCCCGGCCATTCTTAAACGCCCGCACATCCCCCACCGACGCCAACAGCGCCGTCGCCGTGATCGGTCCCACTCCCGGGATCGTCATCAGCAATCGACACTGCGGCTCCGCCTTGGCCAGCGCCTCAATCTCACGCTCATATTTGCCGATGCGCTCATCCAAATGCGCCAGCTCATCGCGCTCATCCTCCAGAATTACGCGAAAATTGGCGCTCATTTCCGAGCTCTCATCACTCAAAATCAGCACAATCGCCCGCCGCGCCTGCTTGATGCTCTTGGGAAAGACAATCCCATACTCGGCAAGCAGTCCGCGAATCTGGTTCACCAACGCCGTGCGGTTCTTCACCGCCAGACTGCGCACCCGATGCAACGCTAGAATTTCTTGCTGGGCAACGCTTTTGATCCCCACAAAACGCATATTCGGACGCTGTACCGCTTCACATATCGCCTCAGCGTCCACGCTGTCGTTCTTGTGCCGCTTCACGTAGGGCTTCACATATTGCGGCGCCATCAAACGCACTTCATGCCCATATCCCTGAAATTTCCGCGCCCAGTGATGCGCGCCGCTACTGGCTTCCATCCCCACCAGGCACGGCGGCAGTTGCGCCATGAACTCCAGTAACTTATCTCGTTTCAAGCGCTGTTTCAGAACGCTCTTGCCGCGCGCATCGACGCCATGCAACTGAAACACGCTCTTGCCCAGATCAATCCCCAGTACCCGTACCTGTCCGTTTTCGATATGATTGCTCATGGTCCGCTCCGACTCCGTTTAGATGGAAAAACACACCACCATCTTGGCCCATTGCGAGGCCGTTTGGGTAGCGGAGCGGACCATTCCATTACACCCGCTGGGGGCGCGGCCCCCAGACCCCGCCGCCGACCAGTCGGCGGCCAATAGTCAGCGCAGACCAACCTGTGTCACGCAAACATTGGCCGTTCTGTGCAGTTTTGTTTTTGAATCATTGTATATAGACCTTCAGCCCCGCCATTTCCCCATTTTTGCCCGCCATCTGCTGAAAATTCTTCAGCTTTGCCCGCCGCGCGCCGAAAAGTCACCTCAGTTCGACATGAAATGTAAGATCCGACTGCACTGTGATGAGGAGCCGTCCTGTGAACAACGCTGGCACACCCACCCGTCTGACCATTAGCGCCGCCGCCATGCTTGGCGTCATCGGCCTTTCCGGCATGGCCAACGCCGCCGATGATCTGCCCAGCCGCGCCGAACTGTGGAAGCTGATTCAACAACAGCAGAAGCAGATCGAGGCGCTGCAACAGAAACTGGGCGCGGCCTCCGAAGAGGTCAAAGCGGTGGCCAAGGCGCAAGCCGATAGCAGCGCCAAGAGCGGCGCGGCGGCCCCCGAATGGACCCAACGCATCAGCCTGAGCGGCAAGATGGAAGTGGACGCGGTGACCAGCAACGACCTCAATAATGACTGGAACGCCACCACCGGCGACAGCTCCAGCGATATCGTGGTCAGCACCGTGGAAGTGGACGTGGCCGCGCAGATGAATAGCTGGGCCAGCGCCCACACCACCCTGAAATATGAAGAGGACGCCGACGGCTCGCGCATTCAGTTCGACGCCGGCTCCATCACCATCGGCAACACCGAACGCTATCCGGTGTGGTTGACGGCGGGTAAAGAGACCCTGCCCTTCGGCGCCTTCCCGTCGGCGGCGTTTGCCGACTCCCTGCCCAAAACCATCGGTGAAATGGGCGGCGAGACCGCCGTCATTCTTGGCGCCACCGCCAGTGGCTTCACCGGTCAAGGCTACGCTTTCAATGGCGACAGCCGCGTCTCCGGCGACACCGACGACACCCTGGGCGGCTACGGCATCATGCTGAGTTATGGCGGCGAAGTGGGCGCCGTGGGCGTGGACGCTGCGGTCAGCTACGTCAATAGCATCGAAGACGGCAACATCTCCGACACCCTGGGCACTGGCGGCGCGGCGGGCAACGTGGACGCCATCGCCAAGCGCATCGGCGCCTGGGACGCCCACCTGAGCCTGAGCATGGCCGGGTTCACCCTCACCGGCGAATACTTCACCGCCGCCGAACGCTTCGCCGCCGCCGAACTGGCGTGGAATGGCCAGGGCGCCAAACCCCGCGCCTGGCATCTGGAGCTGGCCTACGACACCGAAATCAAGAGCTATCCGGTCACCTTCGCCGTGGCCTATGACGGCACTGACGAAGCACTGGACCTGGGCCAGCCCGAAGATCGTTGGTTGGCTATCGTCAATGTGGCGATTCTCGACGGCGTGTCGCTGGGTCTGGAGTACATGCACTCCGAAGATTACGCCACCAGCAAAACCGGCGCCCGCGTGGCCGCTGGCGCCGGCGACGACCGCGACCAGGTCACCATGCGTCTGGCCGCCGAGTTCTGATCCCCGCCAGGGCATCATCTCGAGAGATTCTGTTTGGATTACGCGGCGAGGAGCTTCTCCTCGCCGCGTTTCGTTTCACGCCCCGCCTCATCTGGGCCATTTCAATGGCCTATGATTGCTTCCCTTGCGGACCCAATATCCGATCCAAGCTGCTGGCGTAGAGTTCATCAATCGGCAGATCCGCCGTGTGCGCCAGCACCATGTCGCCATAAAAACAGGAGGCCAGATGCATCAGGGTCTGCATGGGATCGGCCACCGCTGGCATCTCGCGCAGATGGCGCAACAGAATCTCGTTGCCGCTGGGAATCTCTCCATTCAGCACGGCGGGGATATCGGGATGCCATAGGAACCTGTCTGCTGGCTCAATGGCGTCCCCTTGCGGCGGCAGGTCACGGATGAGCAGCAGCGCCACAAAGTGGGCCATCAGGCGTGGGCGCTTCTGCACATACTCCGCCGTGTGCTGAAACAGACGGCGGATGGCCGCCGCCCCCGTCAACGGCTGTTCGTGCTGCAACACCATCAACTCCAACGCCCACACGCCCATCATATAGCGGAGAACATCCTCCTTCTTGGCGAAGTAGTTGAAGAAGGTCATCTCGGTGATGCCCGCCTCGGCGGCGATCTGTTTCACCTTCAACTCATCAAAGCGCGTGTTGGCCGTCAGTTTATACACCGCATTGAGCAGATCCACGCGGGTTTGCGCCTTGTTCAATTCCCGTCTGCCAAATCCGCCCATCGGCTTCTCTCCTGTGACAGCATCGCTTCTCACATAAAATTATAGTCGACTAAATAATTATTGACAAGCTCGCCCGCCCGACGATAACTTTTTAGTCGACTATAATTTTCTCAGAGAGGTTTGACCCCTCTGATCAATCAAACGGGGGCTTCGATGATCCACCACTACCGGCACACGTTGACGTTCTATCTCCTCAGCGCCGCCATGCCCTGGAGCTTGTGGCTGATGGCGGCGGCGTTGAGTCATCGTCCTGATGCGGCGCAATATGGGCTGCTCATCTCTGCGTTGGGGCTGGCGGGGCTGTGCGCGCCGCTGCTGACGGCCCTCGCTTTGGCGGCAAGGGATCGCGCTGTGCTGCGGGATATGGCCCAGCGGTTGACGCGGATCGCCCCAGGCAGCGGCGTTTATGTGGGGCTGGCGCTGGTTCTGATGCCCGCCAGCATCCTCGCCGCCATGGCGCTCTCCCTGCTTCTGGGCTATGACGCCGACCAGTTTGTCATCAGTGGCCAGACCAGCTTCAGCTCAACGGTGTTCCCGGTGTGGTTTATCCTGTTGAGCGCGCCGATTATCGAAGAGTTGGCGTGGCACAGCTATGGCGTCGACTGCCTGCGCCGTCGATTCTCCCTGCTGACCAGCTCCCTGCTGTTCGCCCTCTATTGGGGGCTCTGGCATCTGCCGCTGGCGCTTATTGACGGCTATTACCACAGCAATCTGGCGGCTCAGAGCGTGATCCACAGCTTCAATTTCCTGGTCAGCCTGTTCCCCTTTGTGCTGTTGATGAACTGGCTCTACTACAAAACAGGCCGCAATATTCTCATCACCGTGGCGCTGCACATGTCCGCCAATGTGTTCAATGAGATCTTCGCCACCCACCCGGACAGCAAGATGATCCAGACTCTGCTGCTGCTGGGTTTGTGCGCCTATCTGCTCTGGACTGAGCGCGCACTCTTTCTGAATCGGGACCTTGATGGGGAGATTTCCCCCCCGCCAGAGTCGTCTGCGCCGCTGCCCCACCCCACGCCCTGAACTCTTCCGCCCGGGCCGCCCGGAGTCGCTCCGGGCGGCGTTTTTGCTTTTGTCCGCCGCGCCGCTCTGCTAGGGTGGCGCGCATCATGTTCTGATTCGCACATAACCGCGGCCAGCGCGCTTTCGACCCATTCGCTCCGTAGCGTTTGGGATCGTTCCCCTGCGCCCACTTCCGGCCGCACCCCCGTGTTTCTCTGATTCCACTGTTTCGCGCATCCGCTTACGGATGCGCAGGGGTACTGTTATGTACGATTTTCTGACCGAACTGACGCGGCGCCCGGCGCCGTTCTCGCGCTATAGCGCCAACACACTGTGGACGCGCCCGCATCTGGCGCAACAGATGCTCGCTTATCATCTCAACCCGCACACCGAGCTGGCGTCCCGTCCACCGGCGGCCATCGACGTCGCCGTCGCCTGGATCAATGCGCGCCTGCCGCTGGCCGACAAGCGCGTATGCGACCTGGGTTGCGGCCCGGGGCTCTACACCCAACGTTTCGCTGCCCTTGGCGCCGAAGTCACTGGCGTCGACTTCTCCGCCCACTCGTTGGCATACGCACGCGCCCAAGCCACAGCGCAGAATCAGCCCATCGACTATGTGTGCGCCGACTATCTGCACGATCCTTTGCCGCAGGGCTTCGACCTGATCACGCTGATCTATTTTGATCTTTGCCCTCTCTCGCCCAGTCAGCGCGCGACGTTGCTGCAACGCATGCGCGCCATGCTCAACCCCGGCGGGCGCATTGTGCTGGATGTGCTGGGTCCCGGCGCGCTGACGCAGCGCCGTGAAGGGTGCGTTATGGAGTCCCGTCTGATGAACGGCTTCTGGGCGCCGGGCGACTATGTGGGGATTCAACAAACGTTCGTCTATGCCGAGGAGCGGGTCACGCTGGACCGATATGTCATTGTGGAGCCGGAGCAGCGCTGGGAAGTTTTCAACTGGCTGTACTACTTTATCCCGGCAAGTTTGACCCGGGAGTTGGCTGATGCGGGCTTTGTGGTGGAGGAGATGATGGGAGGATTGAACGGGGATCCGCTGAGTGATCATGGCGCAGAGATTGGCGTGATTGCGCGCTGCGCTTAGGTTTCCTCTGACGTGTTGAATCACGCTGCCGCCTGGACTCCCCAGGCGGCATTTTTTATGCAGATTGCCTCCTTCGATGCGCCATGTTGCCGCATCACGAGGAGAGTCGTTTTGTCACCGGGGAGAGAGTGATGGAGAGTCGCGCCAGATCCATTGCCAAGACCGCTTCATGGCGGATCTTGGCGACCATGGACACATTTTTGATCTCGTGGGTGATCACGGGGAGTTTGAAGTTTGCCGGGGGCATCGCCAGTTTGGAGGTGTTTACCAAGTTGGCGCTTTATTATGGTCATGAGCGGGCGTGGAGCCGGGTGTTGTGGGGGCGTGAGGGTGAAAAGCGTCCTGCCGCGCCGGTGAGATTGGCGCAAAGCGTGACACAATAAGAAGCGTAGGGTGCGCACGGACAAAAAGGGGGCCGCCGACTGGTCGGCGGCGGGGTCTGGGGTCCGCGACCCCAGCGGGTGTGGGCAGCGCCCACGGTGTGGCCGTGGCAGTAGTCTTTGTCCGTTTCCCCATAGAACAGAGTCCGAGCCAGTAGGAAATGGGGGCGTACTGGAAGCAAAGAGCCAGCACGCAGGCAGTCGGGGAAACGGCAGTGAGCAGGCGCGTAGCGCCGTCGCCCGCAGGGTGGCGAATGCTTTAAAAGTTAGCGCCAGGGAAAGTTGAAAAGTGTGTGCGAGCGTGTGTTCAATTAAGTGATCATACCCGGAATTCTGAATTTAAAAAATGGGTCTTATGGGAAATTTATCTGTGAAGCGGTTTATTGTATGGGTTGTTATATTTCCAATAATCGCATTATTGGTGATTTTTAATGCCCCGTTTTTAATTATTTATTTTTTATGGGACCCAGAGTTGGTTGAAATAAGGCGTGAGCCCTCTCCAGATAGTCGCTGGGAAGCTGTCACTATCGAGGCTAACTATCATTCGACAGTCGCCACCACTTATCAGGTGCATATTGTCCCTAAAGGGGGAAAAACCGTAGAGGGCGGATCCACAGAAGTCTTTCGATATACTCACCCAGGTTATTGCGAAACCGAGTGGAGATCAAACACCCACTATTTTGTCAATTGCGGTAGCGCGACATTCTATAAGAAAAACACACATCCAATTGTGAAAGCAGAGTGGATAGAGCATCATAAGCCAGTTGCAACTTTTCTCTATCCAGAAGAGATTGCCAGAAATAAAATCCTGTTGGAGAAGTGCAAGAAAGAAAATATCACGCCTTGTCAGTTAGAAACAGCTCCAGGCCCTGCACGGTTACGGTGATTTTGCAGGCAAGAAACCTCCATCATCTTGCAGGGTGCCGAAGTTATGAGAATTTCGGGGACGGTTACTTAATGAAACCCTATCCCGCACACACTTTTCAACTTTCCCCGGCGCCAGCCTTTACTGCAGTTCGCCGTCCTGCGGACGACGGCCCCTTCGGGGCCTGCTCACCCGCCGTTTCCCCGACAGCCTTCTTGCTGGCTCCCCGTCCAGCGCTTCTTTTCCCACTCCTTACTGGCTCGACCTCTGTTCAATGAGGAAACGGCTTAATACTGAAAGATATTGGGGCGCTGCCCCAAACCCCGCAAGGGCGCTGCCCTTGACCCGCCAGGGCGCCGCCCTGGACCCGCTTAAGGGGCGCAGCCCCTTAAGAATCCCGCCGCCGACCAGTCGGCGGCTCATTAGATAGCGCTGGCCCGCAGGCTTTCCCACACACACTTTGACTTCGGCGCAATAAAAAACGCCGCCCTCTCGGGCGGCGCCTTTGTTAAGTAATCACCGTGGGCGTCTCCCGCCCTAACCCCTGCCGGATCTCCGCCATCTGGTCGGCGATGCGAATCAAATCCGCCAACGCCTCCTGCGCGTCCAGGCCATGCCGCTCCGGGTCCGGCTCGTAGCGCTCCAGATAGACCCGCAACGTCGCCCCCTGGGAGCCCGTACCCGATAGACGAAATACAATCCGCGAGCCATCCTTGAACAGAATCCGCACGCCCTGTTTATCCGTGCGGCTGTTGTCGATGGGGTCGGTGTAGCCGAACTCGTCAGCCAGGTCGATCACCTGCCCGGCGATCTTCTGCCCCGCCAACACCGGCAGGCGCATGCGCAGACCTTCCATCAGACGGTTGGCGGACTTGGAATCCACCTCTTCATAGTCGTGACGCGAATAGTAGGTGCGGCCATAGCGGCTCCAGTGGTCTTCCAACACCTCCTGCACCGACTGCCGCCGCGCCGCCAGAATGTTGAGCCAGAACAGCACCGCCCACAGACCATCCTTCTCGCGCACATGGTTGGAGCCGGTGCCGAAACTCTCTTCGCCGCACAGCGTGATGCGGTCGGCGTCCAGCAGATTGCCGAAGAACTTCCAGCCGGTGGGCGTCTCGTAAGCGGGCAACCCCTTGAACTGCGCCACCCGATCCATCGCCGCGCTGGTGGGCATGGAGCGCGCCGCCCCCACCGCGCCCTTGGCGTAGCCCGGGGCCAGGTGAATGTTGTCTAGAATCACCGCCAACGAATCGCTGGGCGTGACGAAGAAGTTGTTGCCCAGAATCATGTTGCGGTCGCCGTCGCCGTCGGAAGCGGCGCCGAAGTCCAGCGCATCGGGGCTGAATTGCAACGCGGTCAGCTCCTTGGCGTAGGTGAGGTTGGGATCGGGGTGGCCGCCGCCGAAATCCTCCAGCGGAACCGCATTGATCACCGTGCCCTCGGGGGCGCCCAACACCCCTTCGATGATCGCCTTGGCGTAGGGACCGGTAACCGCGTGCATGGCGTCGAACTGCATGCGGAATCCGCCCAACAGCATGTCGCGAATGGCGTCGAAATCAAACAGACGCGCCATCAACTCCACGTAGTGGCTCACCGGGTCGATGATCTCCACCGACATGGCGCCCAGTTGGAACTGTCCCAGCAGGTTCAAGTCCACCGGTTGCATGTCGCTCATGATGCGGTATTCCGTCAATTCACAAGCGCGCGCGAAAATGGCGTTGGTCAGCTTCTCCGGCGCCGGACCGCCGTTGGAGGCGTTATATTTGATGCCGAAATCGCCATCGGGACCGCCGGGGTTGTGGCTGGCGGAGAGAATGATGCCGCCAAACGCCTGATGGTGACGGATCAGCGCCGAAGCCGCGGGGGTGGAGAGAATGCCCCCCTGCCCCACCAGCACGCGGCCCACGCCATTGGCCGCCGCCATGGCCAGAATGGTCTGAATCGCCTCGCAGTTCCAGTAGCGCCCATCGCCGCCAATCACCAGCGTCTGACCGGCAAGACCCTCCAAAGAGTCGAACATCGCCTGGACAAAACTCTGCAGATAGTGGGGCTGTTGAAAATGTCGCACCCGCTTACGCAAGCCGGAGGTGCCGGGTTTCTGGTCGTCAAACGGGGTGATCTGATGGGTCTGCACAATCATCGGGCGCTCCAGACAGCGACAGGGGGTGGGCCGATTTCACTGCGCTCATCATACTCAAAGGCGGCCTGCGGCTCCACGGAATAGGGGCAAAATTCGTGATCTTGTTAAGAATTCGCACAGAGATGAATCAAGATGGAAAAATTTCCGCTTATGTGAGATTACACCGCCATGACGATATGGTTTCATTTCGTTTTATCTGCTATATATAGATCTTTTGCAGGCCTTGTTGGCTGCGAGTCGGGTACAGGCTGGGAACATATTTTCAAGCGGGGCGGCCGTGATCGAACGTAAGCATGAACGGGTGGAGCTGGATACCGAGTGCACCCTTTATTTCAAGAATCAATCGGACATTATGGCGCGCGCCAAGGATGTCAGCATCGGCGGCATGAAAGTCGGTTGTGACGACTTGAAGCTGCTCTACCCGCATATTACCGATCACTGCCTGGCCGAATTCCTGTTGGAAGTGGATGACGGCGTTCAGATCAAGAACATCTTCCTGCAGGTGAAAGCCAAAATTGTCAACGGCTTCTCCGACGGCGTGGGGCTGGCGTTCCAGGGGCTCGATCAGGAGACCCTGGGACTGCTGGAGAAGGTGGTGCGCAAGAGTCTGCAGGCTGGTGATGTGGACGCCCTGAAGCAGAAGGACGGCGTCTCCATGCGTTCCGACGCCCTGGCCATTCTCAAGGCCCAACTGGGCGACCACATCGTCGACGCAGTCAACGAAATCTTCATCGCCTTCCTCGGCATGAGCGCCGAAGCCGGCCCGTTCGTGGAGCGCTCGCACTTTGATGAATATGAGCCGCCCGATACCGAGGTGACCGCGTTGATCATGTTCAACGGCGGCATCACCGGCGGCGTGCACCTCTGTTCGCCACTGCACTTCGGCATTCAGGCCGCCGGGGCGATGCTGATGGATGACTCACTGGATTTCAAACGCGAGCAGGAGGAGATGGTGTGGGACGCCTTAGGCGAGATCGCCAACCAGATCGCAGGCGGCATCCAGACGCGCATCTCCGGCAACTTTGATGAGATCAACCTGACCCCGCCCAACGTCATCGTCGGCCCCAACTTCAAGATCAACTACAGTAAGAGCCTGTCGTCGGCGCGCCAGTTCTTCAAGTCGCAAGCCGGACCGTTCTATGTGGAGTGCTTCTTCGCCTGATCAGGCGTTGATCATCAGACCAAGCGCCTGCGCCAACTCCTGTGCGCGGGCGCTCAACTGCTCTGGCGGGTAGGAGAGCGGTGGATGCGCTCCCCAGATGGGACCCGGCCAAGCATCATCGCCCGCAAACCGGGCGATGACGTGAATGTGCAGCTGGGGCACGATATTGCCCAGTACGCCCACATTCAGCTTGGTGGGTTGAAACAAGGATTTGACCGCCCGACTGACCTGTATCATCTCCCCGTGAACCGCCAACCCCTCCTCGGCGCTCAGCTCATCCAGATCGCGCGCCCCCTCGACGCGCGGAACCAGAATCACCCACGGATAGCGCGCATCCCGCGCCAGCAGCACGCGACAGCAGGGCAGATCCCCCACCAACGCGCAATCCTCTTGCAAGCGCGAATGCAGCTCAAATGATGCAGTCATAGACGTTACTTACCGACGCAGACCTCACTGAGTCGCGGCTCGACGCGGGTTTCACGCATCTCATGCACGGGCAGGCGACGCAACAGGAAGTCCAGTTGATGGAGAACCTTGTCCATGGTTTCCTGTTTGGACATCACGGTCAAGCCCCCTGCGTGGGCCAAAGCCTGAAAAGAGACCTTCTGCGGCTCTTCGGCGATGAGCACGCGTTGAATCGAGGACCACTCCAAGCCGATGCGCGAGAGCAGTTCATCGCCGCGCATGCCGGTCATCTCCAGATCCGCCACCACCAGATGGGGCATGGCGCGCTCCATCTCCCGCAGGGCGCCCCAACCACTGGCCGCCCAACGCACGCTATACCCTGCTTGCAACAATGCGCGGCGCAGTTGCCCGCGTCGGCTGGCCTGTTCACTCACTAAAAGAATGCTGATGTCGCGGCTACGCATGACTAAGCCTCCATCTGTTTGTTATCAAATCGTGCGCGCCCCAACGCGCATTGGCACACAGTGGTCGAGGTTGAAATACCTGCGCTGTGTGTGAAAAAGCTTTGATCGTGGACGTGCTTACGTTCTGCAGGCGTCGTTTGACCGACGGACGCCTCTCTGGCGCGCAAGCTTTCGCTCTATGACCTCTATAAGGGCAACGCACAGGCCAGATTGGGATAATTCCTGCAAAATAACTACAAAGTACTGGATTTGTTTTGATTTTCGTAATTACAAGACTTTTTATGGGGTCATTAACGCCTGATTTCAGGCAGATCTCTTGCATTTTGCAAGGCGTTTTGCATTTTGCCAGGATGGGATTGAAAAACGCGGCGTGGAACGGGCGAATTGCGATAGAGGCGGAGCGATTGAAATTTGACATAACCGGAGTAAATTGCCGGTAATACGCAGTATTTTATGTGAATAGTGGGAGATTTGTGGTATTTGCGCAAAATTGCCCGCGTGTTGATGTTATGCATACAAAGTTGTGTTTATTGATAATTTTTAAGATATCAGAAAATAATCTGACAGACTCACACAGAGTATGTTATATTTGGCATAGATAGTGCTTTGAGGACACTCAGGCACATCGCGTCGCTTGTGGCGCGAGTCTCAACATAAAAATCAGGCTGTTCGATGCGCGCTTAAGCGCGGGAGAGTCGAAATGGGCATTCAACATAAATTCGAATTACCGTCCGCCAACGATACCGTGTCCGCGCAAGACGCGCTGGAGATTCTGGCGGATCTGGCGCACCGGGTGGAAGCTGATGAGGCGCAGGGGTTCTATGAAACCGCCCTGGCCCATGTCATCACCGTGGCCATGCTGCGCGGCGCCAGTTGTGATCGCATTCTGGAAGTGACGGAACAGGCCTGCGCCAGCGGTCAGTTGATGTCGCACTTCCTGGAAGGCGACTTCCACAACGACGCATAACAACGCAGGCCGCGCGCACGGAAGCGCACGCGGGCAGGATGCACACAAAACGGGCAAAGGATTGCCGGTTACTGCGGCGCGAGTAGGGATGCGAGCGCGCGCAGGGTTTTCAAGTCGTCGTCGGCGCCGTGTTTGAGCGCGGCCAGTTCGGGAGCAAGGATGCTCCACGCTGAGCCATCATGGGTCTGATGATCCAGCTCCCGCGCCCGCGCGGCCATGGCCACCATACCAAACTGTTCCGCCCCGCCCGCCATGCGATGCAGGCGCGCGGCGCAGTCACGCCAGCGCGCCTCATGCGCCATCTGCTCGATCTCCGCCACACCCTCGTCCACGCTCTGTTCAAAGCGACCCAGCAGATCTTCAAACACACGACGGCCCACTGCGCCAAGCAGATCGCGGGCGACCTCTTCATCAATACGCGCCTCAATGTTGGCGCGCTCAATGTCACTCATTGCGAAATCCTCAAAATCAAAAAATTGCAAAAAAACGCCTGGATGAAATCAGGCCCCCCCCATTGCCCTACCGTAACACAACCACAAACCGCCTCTCATCCCGATATTGGACAGCGCGACTTGTGCAGGCACTATAGTGGCTTTGGCGCGATGTCTCAACGCGCGACATCGCTATTTTTAAATATCATGCACAGGCGCGCCCCTGCAGAGATCCGCCAACACAGCGTGGCGCGAGCCATTGAAGAGGGCGATAGCAAAAATCGCCCTCTTGGCGGCGGACTCAAGAACGCCGCCGACGATTTACACCGAATGGAACGGCAGCGGCGTTGGGGCAAATGCGGCGGGTGTGGTCAAACGCGGCTTGGGACGTTGCCGACGACGCTCGGCATTGCGCGCAAACAGCGTGTTCTCAAACTCCTCAATGGCGGCCATCAACGCCGTCAGTTCCGCCTCCGTTGAGGGGTCGGGCTCCAGCGTCTCCAGCAACGCTTCAACGCGCACCAGCGCCTCTTCATAATCATCACGGGTTTCCAGCCGCATGGCGGCGGCGGTTTGTGAGTGAATCGAAGCGTTCATATTTCGCTCCTAGTCTATCCTGTCGCCGTCGGCAGTCGGCGTGACGTGGATTCCGCGCCCAGAGCGGCGCCTCATGGGGGCGACGTCATGGATTTGCGCAAAATTTTCTTTTACACAAATCAATGCAATATCCACACCACTCACAACAGCCCGTCTCTGCGTCGACGACGCTGTACAAGGCAAAAATTTATCAAAAAATTTTGCCTCTCCCGCGTCGGAATGGAAAAACAGATTGACGCTTCACCGCATATCTGGCGGCGCTGATTTTCAGACTAATCCTTTGCTCTGCAATACTCGGCTCAAGATGCCGCCGTCGCTGCCAAACAGTGTGCAATTGACCCTCTCAACAGAACACACAGCCATAAATATAACATTTTTATTCAATTATTTGTGAACATTTCACAGGGGTTTTCACAGGTCCAATGCGCGCGTCTGCGCAATTTTGCCCGCAACAGCGATTTGATGGGTATTATCGGCTGCTCATTGCGCCGCACAGTGGTATGGTGAAGAGCGTTTGCCAATCCATTCATGACCCAACCAGACCGGGAGCTGAATTCCATGCCGCGATCTGTCCGACGATTGCTGAAAACGACACTGGCGCTGGCGCTCATCGGCTTGGCCCAGTGGAGCGCTTTCGCCGCTCACGCCGAGACTGCGCGCCCCTCCCTGCTGCTGGCGGTGCACCCCTATCTACCGCGCGAGGAGTTACTCTCCCGCTTCACCCCTCTGGCCGACTGGCTGGCGGAATCCGTCGGTCAGCCAGTCTCCGTGCGCATCGGCTCCAGTTATGATGATCATATGCATCATGTCCGCTTCGATAAGGTGGACATCGCCTTCCTTGGTCCGGCGCTGTATGTGGGGCTGGGCGAACAACGCTACGAAAAGCCCCCCCTGGCGCAGCTGGAGATTCATGGCAAACCCTACTTCCAAGGCGTTATCGCCACCCAACGCAACTCCAATATCCATAATCTCGAAGATCTCAAAGGACGCCTGATGGCCTTTGGCGATCCCAAATCCACCATGAGCCACCTGCTGCCGCGTCTGATGATGCGCCATGCGGGGGTCACTCAGGAGCGTTTGGCCGGTCACGCCTTCCTCGGCAGCCACGTCAATGTGGCCCTGGCGGTGCTGGCGGGCGATTTCGACGCCGGCGCCATGAAGGAGGGGGTGTTCGACCGCTTCCGCGGCCGCGGCCTGCGCGAAGTGGCGCGCACTGAACGCACGCCGGAGCACCTGTTTGTGGCCCGCGCCGGTCTGCCGGAAGCACTGATCGAAAAGCTGCGCACCAGCTTTTTCGCCCTCAGTGAATCCGAACGCGGACGCGCCATTCTCAACAATCTGAAAAAGGGCGCCACCGCTCTGCGACCGGTCACTGCGCAGCAGTATGACCACCTGGCCGAACAGATGGCGGAACTGGCGGCTGCAGGGATCCCCTAATGCCCTCTGAAAACGCCCAATACAACGCGGCGTCGCTCAACCGGCAGCTCTGGCGCAACAGCGTCGTGCTGGGGGTGCTGGCGTGCGCCCTGGCGTTGGGCGTGTATGTGGTGGTCACCCAGCATGGGCAGACCCTGGAAAAGGAGCAGACCCGCCTGGCGCAGGCGGTCTATCACCTGCTCAGCGTCTCCATTCGCGACGCCCTGGAGCGCGGCGACTACGAAGAGATCACCCCGTTTGTCAAAGAGTGGGGCAAGAGCCACCCCCAAGCCACCGAGATCCTGCTCACCTCCTCCAACGGCTCGGTGCTGGCCGAGTATCACGCCCAAGGCAAAGGCGCCAACGAACAGCTCACTCTGGCCCAGGAGATCGCCTACTCCTATCGCGGCCGCGCGCGCCTCTCCATGAGCCACGACATGGCCATCGTCGCGCGCAGCAAATCCGATCTGGCGTTGAAGCTGGGCGGCATCGCCCTGTTCATGTGGCTGAGTCTGATTCTGGCGGTGCGCCAATCCCTGCGCCGCCGCCGCGAAGCGCTGGCCATGTCCGCCAACGCCGCCTCCCTGGATGAAGCCAATCGCCAACTGCAGTGGGAAGCCTCCGAACGGCGCAAAGCGGAGCTGGATCTGAAACTGGCGCACCACTATCAGAGCGCCATCAACCGCTATCTGCGCAGCGCCCTGGAGCCGGTGAACCTGGCGCAGCGTCTGGAGCTGGCGCTGGAGCTGCTGCACGTGCATCCGGGATTGCAGCGTCCGGTGCGCGCCGGTCTGTTCCTGCTGGAGCCGGGCGGCGAGTATTTCAGCCTCGCCGCGTCATTGGGTCTCAGTGACGCCCAACGGCAACGCTGGGTGCGTCTGCACGGAGCCGAAAGCGCCTTCTGGCGCGCCATTGGACGCCGCAAACCCACCCTGTTGGGCCCCGGCGATGGCGAAATGGGCCCCGATCCGCAGCCTGAAGAGTATGGCGCGGTGGCGATCCCCATTCTGCACGGTCCACGACTGTTGGGGGTGGTGTTCTCCCAGCGCGGACCCATGTGGCGCGACGAGGACCAGGAGGGCATGGGCTTTCTGGAGGCGCTGGGCGGCGCATTGGCCGGATTCATCGAGATCAACCGCGCCGACGAAGAGGCGCAACGCCATCGTCTGGCCGCCGAGCGGCTCAATCGCGACCTGGAGCGCCGCGTGCGCGACGCAGTGATGGAGAATCGCCGCAAGGATGCGCTGGTGATGAAGCAGTCGCGCCTGGCGGCCATGGGCGAGATGATCGGCAACATCGCCCACCAGTGGCGCCAGCCCCTTAACGCCCTGGCGCTGACCCTGACCAACATTCAGGACGCCTATGAATATGGCCAGTTGGACGACGCCTTTCTCAATACACAGATGGAAAAATCCCGCCGTTTGATTCGGCAGATGTCCACCACTATCGACGATTTCCGCAACTTCATGCGCCCCGATCGCCGGCGCACCCGCTATGACCTGACCCGCATCGTGCAGGAGGCCATGGAGTTGGTGGCGGCCACCTTCTCCAGCGCCAGCATCGACCTGCGTTTGGACGGTCCCTCGCTGCCGGTGTGGACTGAAGGCTATCCCAACGAAATGGTGCAGGTGTTGATGGTGCTGCTCACCAACGCCAAAGACGCCATTCTCGATAGCGGCCTGAATGATGGTCGGGTCTGGATCCAGCTGGAGGATAGCCCCGACGGCGCCGCCATTCAGGTGTGTGATAACGGCGGCGGCATTGATGAAGCGGTGATCGACCAGATTTTTGAGCCCTACTTCACCACCAAGAGTGAGCAGAAGGGCACCGGCATCGGTCTTTACATGGCCAAAATGATTATCGACGAAAAGATGGGCGGCGCCCTGACCGCCAACAATGCCGACGAAGGCGCCTGTTTCACCCTGCGCCTACCCCCTGTAACGCCTCTGGAGGATGACGTCTCCGAGCCCATCGATCCGCGCTCCTATCCCCGAGAGCCCTGACCATGCCTCACACCGTCATTCGTCGCGCCACCCCTGCCGACGCCGAAGCGCTTGCTGATCTGGTGCAGGCGTTGACCGATGAGATCATTGACCGCACCGGCGCGCCGCATTTCGCCATGGATCGCGCCCATAGCGTGACCTTGGCGCGTCAATGGCTGCAACAGGGGCGCATGTTGGCGCTGCTGGCCTGCGCCGAAAATGACGCCAACGTCATCCTCGGCTGCGCCCTCTTCTATGAAGCCCACGCGCTCTACGCCCAGGGCGTCTATGGCGTACTCTCCGAGCTGATCACCCGACCCGCAGCGCGCAGCCAAGGGATCGGCGCGGTGCTGCTCGACGCCGCTCAGGCCCTCGGCCAGGAGCGCGGTTGGGTGCGCATCGAAACCACCACGCCGCCCATGCCCGCATTCGAGCGCACATTGGATTTTTACCAACGCCAAGGCTTTGAGATCACCGGTGGACCAAAGTTGAAAAAGAGTTTGGGATAGAGCGGCGGAAAGTGAATTGAGCGGCTTGGAGATATTGGGGCTTCGCCCCAAACCCCGGCAGGCCTCATCGGCGTTTGTGGAAGAGATAAGGGGGCCAGGGGAGATATTGGGGCTTCGCCCCAAACCCCACCAGGGCTTCGCCCTCGACCCGCCAGGAGGCCAGCCTCCTGGACCTCTTGGACCACAAACTCCTGCGCAGTGCTTGCGCATTTTGACTCGGCCGATTGTCCTGCGCGCTCATCGGCGTTTGTGGAAGAGATAAGGGGGCCAGGGGAGATATTGGGGCTTCGCCCCAAACCCCACGAGGGCGCCGCCCTCGACCCGCCAGGAGGCCAGCCTCCTGGACCTCTTGGACCACAAACTCCTGCGCAGTGCTTGCGCATTTTGACTCGGCCGATTGTCCTGCGCGCTCATCGTCGTTTGGATCATTGAGATACTGGGGCTTTGTTATGAACTCCGATTCCATCCAACGCGCCGCCGACGTAATCAACGCCGCCCATGCGCTGGTCATCTCCGCCGGGGCCGGGATGGGGGTCGACTCCGGCCTGCCCGACTTTCGCGGCGACGAAGGCTTCTGGCGCGCCTACCCGCCCCTGCGCAAACTCGGCATAAGCTTCCCCGAGATGGCCGACCCCCGTTGGTTCAACGACAACCCCGCCCTGGCCTGGGGCTTCTATGGCCACCGCCTCAACCTCTATCGCCACACCACCCCCCACGCCGGATTCTCCCTGCTCAAGCAGTGGATGGATGCGCGCCCGGGCGGCGGCTTTGTGTTCACCTCCAATGTGGATGGTCAATTCGAACAGGCGGGATTCGACCCCCAACGGCTGCACGCCTGCCATGGCTCCATTCACCATCTGCAGTGCGCCGAACCGTGTCACGACGGCATCTGGTCGGCGCACGCCACCCAAGTGACGGTGGATGAATCGACCTTTCTGGCCGTCGATCCCCTGCCCCGCTGTGCGCAGTGTGGCGGCTTGGCGCGACCCAACATTCTGATGTTCGGCGACTGGAGTTGGCTGGGCGGTCGCGCGGAGAGGGAGCGCGCGCGGTTGCAGGGTTGGCTGAATGGATTGTCATTAAGCGAGCGCAAGACGCTGGCGGTGGTGGAGCTGGGCGCGGGCGAAGCGGTGGCGACGGTGCGTCACTTCAGCGAGTCGCTGGCGGCGTCGCCCCACGTGACGCTGATTCGCATCAATCCGAGGGATTGCCAACTGCCGGGCAGTCGGCACATTGCGCTGCCCATGGGCGCACTGGCGGCGCTGGAGCAAATTCATCAAGCGATGGGATAATCATCCATGCGAAGCCAGAACGGCACAGAACAGCCAATGTTTGCGTGACGCAGGGGGAGCTAGCGCTGACTATTGGCCGCCGACTGGTCGGCGGCGGGGTCTGGGGCCCGCGGCCCCAGCGGGGTTTGGGGCGGCGCCCCAAGGTTTGGTCTTTGGGAGCTCGAGGGCAAAGCCCTCGATATCTTTCATCTTCCACTGAGCAAAATTTGTGACTTGGTGAAGCGTGGTAAATAACGCATCCAGCCTCAATCGAAATCCTCGCGCTCCTGCAAACCGAAGTGGTTGGGGGCAATCTCCACCACACACAGCCCATCCTGGTCGGCCACCAACACATCGTCGGGGACGCCTTCAGGAAACAGTGCGCTCAGGTCGCGGGTGGGGATGCGTCCGCGCTCCAACGGCGGCGTCTCAGAGCCCAGCACGTTGTGCGATAGAGAGTAGTATTCATTGATGGCCTCCTCCACATCGCCGGAGAATTCCCCATTCCAGAGATAGAGCGTCTCCAACAGCTCAGGAACACGGGCCCGCGCCGCCTCTTTCTCCTGCTCGCGTTTGTCGTCGCCACCGCCGCCAAAAAGAGATCCGAACAGTCCCATTATCCTCTCCTTGAAAATTGATGGTTCGTCACCAGCCAGGGTTGATCTTGTGTCCTGGCGCTCATTGTCTCTTGTGTGTTGCCGATAAACAAATGGTTGCGCGCAGCGTGGGAGATCGCCCGCCATGCAAAGAGCCCGAAGGGGTCGCCTTCGGGCTCTGTCATTTCAATCAGCAATCAACGCCCCGGGGCGCCTGTTAATGGAAACGCTCGGGATGGTCGTGACGCAACAGATAGAGTTCGGTGGCGATGACGTGCTCATCCACCCACTTGGCCCGCTGCAGCTTATCCATCAGCCACTCGGCCAACTCCTGACGCTTCTCATAAGAGGTCTGGGCATAGTCGGGACCACCCAGCACCATGTCGATCTGATGCCGCAGGTCCGACAGATGCGCCTTCTTATGCTGGCGCCGTTTGGCTCGCCGCACCGCTTTGGGATCGTTGGGATCGACCGGCGGCTCCTCTTCCATCACCGGTTTGGGCGCCGGGACTGGTTTGACTGCCGCCGCAGGGGTCGGCGCAGGCTTGGGCGCCGCAGGCGCGGATGCTCCGGGACGCAGCAACGGCCCCAACGCCGAATACTCATTGCCCAGACGGCCCAAAGCGTCCAGCGCGGTGGCGTCCACCGACAACCGCCCTTTGGCGTCATGGGCGCCCACCGCATCATCCAACCACATGGAGCGGATGCGGCCATAGATGATCGCCTGCGGCGCGTTGCCGATCAGGTCCATGCGATAGAGTTCACAGGCAAACGCGGCGCGACAGTCGCGCAAACGCGGCAGCGGGAAACCGCCAAACGGAACCGTCTCCAGCCCCAACGCGGTCAGTTCGGACTCGCCAGGAGGCAGCGCGTCGCCACTCTTCTCCACCGCCTCCACCTGCCCGCTATGGGGAATGTGCACCACAAAGTTCGAGCGCAGAGCGATGTTGGCGCGGGTGTCCTTGGGCGCGCCATCACGCTTGGCGCCGACGGAGAACATGATCAGCGGCGGATCGCTGCACACGCCGTTGAAATAGGAGAACGGGGCCAGATTGAACCCGCCATCGCCATTGTCCGACAGAATCCACGCGATGGGACGCGGGGTGATGGTCTGCGACATGGCGAAGTAGATCTGCGACGGCGACAAGGCGTTGAAATCCACCAGCATGGAAAACTCCTTATAGAGAATCAAAATCGAAAGAGGACTGGAAGATAAAATGTGCGGGGATGCTGTTAAGAGACTGGGGCTTCGCCCCAGACCCCGACCAGGGCGCCGCCCTGGACCCGCGAGGGCTCTGCCCTCGACCCGCCAGGGGAATGATTCCCCTGGACCCCCGTTAGTTTGGCTTCTTCATTTGCATGAAGAATATCCCAGACCAATTTTGATTTTGCGTAACTATGATTTGGACAGCCTTTGTTTTGACACGCCATCGCCGCAGCGGTTCACCCTTACGGGTAAATCAACCTCTTAGCCCGGCTGTGCGATGAGCCGCTCCACATCGGCGGCCAGCTCCTCAATCACCTCAGCCACCGGCTGAATCGCGTTGACCAGGCCCACACTCTGCCCCGCCATCACCGAACCATTCTCCACATCGCCATCGATGGCCGCCTTCTTCAACGCGCCCACCCAGAAGTGCTCCAGCTCCAGAATCGCCGCCTTCTTCTCCAACTCGCCAGCCTTAACCTTCTCCAGCAAGGCCAGTTGCAGATCATTGAAGGCGCTGGTGCCGGCATTGGTCAACGCGCGCACCGGAATCACCGGCAGCGCCGGGTCGAACTGCGCCGTCACCGCCGCATCCTTGGCGCTGGATTTGAGGAACAGCTTCTTGAAGTTTTCATGCGCGATGCACTCATCGGTGCACACCAGACGGGTGCCCACCTGGGCGCCGCACGCGCCCATGGCCACCAGTTGCGTCACCATACGGCCATCGCCCACGCCGCCCGCAGCGAACACCGGCGCTTCGGTCAGATGCGGCAGAATCTCCTGCGCCAGCACCGACAGCGCCACCGGACCCACATGGCCGCCCGCTTCATGGCCTTCGATAATCAACGCATCCACGCCGCGCGTGATCAAGCGCTTGCCCAGCGCCAGATTGGGCGCAAACGCCATCACCTTGACCCCGCCATTCTTCAGCGCCGCCAAGGTGCTCTTGTCCGGGAAGCCGCCAGCGATGACGCAGTGGCTCACCTGCTCCTCCACGGTGATGCGGATCAGCTCCGGCAGCTCCGGGTTGAGGGCGATCAGATTGACGCCGAACGGTTTGTCGGTGCGCGCGCGCACCCCTTGAATCTGCGCGCGCAGCAGCTCCGGCGGCATATTGCCCGAAGCGATGACGCCAAAACCGCCCGCCTCGGAGATGGCGGAGACCAGATTCTCCTCCGACAGCCACGACATCGCTCCGCCCAAAATGGCGTAGCGGGAGCCCAGAAACGCTTTGCCGCGCTCCCAGGCGGCGCGCATGTGATCCACATTCATCTCGATTCGGCTCCTTACGATTTTTGATTCTTATAAAGAATGAAGGTCTGTCCGGCGTCTGCGCCCACGCGCCTCGCAATCAACGCGCGCGCCGAAAACGCGAAGACCGGGCATAAGCCCGGTCTTCTGCACGCTGAGTTGGTCTGATGAGTCGCGCGTCAGGCGGCCTGTGCGGCGGCGTCCAGCAGGGACTCCTCGGCCAACGCCTTGTCGCGTTTTTTGCCATCGGCGGCGCGCGATTCCGGCAACAGACACACTTTCAGTCGCTCTTCCAGACGCTTGAGCGCCCATTTGGGGTCAATATTGACCAAAGAGCAGATCCAGTTGAAGGAGCCAGGCTCCATGGAGGTGGAATGAAACCACTTTTTCAAGGTGCGGTAGTCGTAACGAAATACCGGGTCATCCATCACGGAGGGATCTTGACGATAGCGCTCCAGAGCGATCAGATCCCGTACAGCGCGGTCCATAACCGCCATCCACAAATGGGTATCGTTGTTGTCGAAGGCGGGTTCTTCCAATAGTTCAGAAATCATTGATTTCCGCATGTGGCACTCCCCTGAAAATAACCGTGACAAGCCGTCTTGCGCGGCGAATTATGTCCAAACGCCTTTGCCATGCGGCTCTGCCATCCAGCGCTGGCGCGCAGAGCCACAGACCAGAGAGTGAAGCAAAAGCAAAGGATTTGGTTGAGAAGCGGTGCGTCGATAGTTTGACAAAAGCGTCGATATCCTAACGGCTGCGCCGAAAAAATGATATAAAAAAATTTCTGGCGAACCAAACGCGGCTTAATTTCCAAGGCGGCGCTGGCGCGGCTTTTGCTGCTCAAGAGCGCGCTCCACAGAGCCGATAATGGAACAGATGCGCCACAGCCGTGAAAAATGAATGAAATTAGAGATTGACGGGCGGCGCCTTGGTTTATCACAATTGTCGGACGCACGGTCGAATTCAATTTGGCGTGGAAGCCTGTTTCGCAATGCGCGCGTGAAAGCGTCTTGAGATCCCGAACCAGGGGAAGGGGACGCTGCGGGGATGAGCCTCTGGCCCAACCCCACAACGCCTGCGCCGCGTCGAGTTCCATGCGCGATATTACCTGAATTTGATCGCGCCCGGCGTCAATGAACGCAAATGAATACAAGACGAATGACACATCGGGTCAGAGGCGCGCAGGCGCCGTCCGGCGCGCTTGCCATTCGAGATAGAAGAGCCCTTCCAACCGTCCAGACGAAAGAGCCCTGAGCGATGAGCGAAGACGAAAGTGACGAACTATTAGGCATGTTCGTGCAGGAAGCCGTCGAGCACCTGGAAACCATCGAACCGGATCTGCTGACGCTGGAAGAGCTGGGGGAGAACACCGATTCCGAGGTGATCAACCGCCTGTTCCGCAGCGTGCACTCGGTGAAAGGCTCGGCCGGCTTCTTCGGCCTGACCGCCATCACCAAACTCAGCCACACCATGGAAAACCTGCTGGGCAAGGTGCGCGAAAACGCCATGGTGCCCACCCCGGCGGTGACCGATAGTCTGCTCTCAGGTCTGGACAAGCTCCAGACCATGATCAACGACGTGGCCAACAGCGAATCGGTGGACGCCACCGAACAGATCGCCACCATTCAAGCGATTCTGGACGGCAACGAAGGCGGCGGCGACTCTGCGCCCGCCCCTGCGGCCGAAGCGCCGCCCGCCGAAGCGCCCGCCCCCGCTGCGCCCGCCGCGGAAGAGTCGGCTCCGGCGCCCGCCGCGTCGGCCCCCGCCCCCGCTGCGGGCGGCCATCACACCTTCGACCTGGGCAAACACCTGGAGTCGGTGGCTGAGGCGATCAAACACGGCCAGAAGTTCTTCACCGTGGCCATGCCCATGAGCGGTTCGGCCGAGGAGAAGCAAGCCGAGTACGAAAAGGTCGAGAGCCTGCTCTCCACCGTGGGCAAAGTGTGCGAAACCCATCCAGACACCTCCAGCAGCTTCGACGGCGTCGGCGATCAACTGGATCTGCTGCTCACCACCGTGCTGGAGAAGGATCTGCTGCAGTCGCTGATCCAAGTGCCCATGGAGACCATCAAGTGGATCATCGTCCCCGATGAGGTCTCCGAAAAAGCCAAGAAATTGGGCTCCGGCGATGACTCCGCAGCCGAAGAGCCCGCACCCGCCGCAGAGGCGCCCGCCGCCGAAGCGGCGGCCCCGGCT
>NZ_LVJN01000017.1 GCF_002109495.1 Magnetofaba australis IT-1 | reverse complement strand
TGGCCGCCCGGCCATCCAGTTGGAACACGAAGAGGGAGCCGCGCCTCTCCTGGGCGGCATCATCGAACTGACCCTCGACTACGAGACATCTTCTCCAATTTCCTGAATAACAACCCGATAGACGAGAGGATTCGACATGGCCCGCAGCTATGGCTCGAACGCTACCCTATTGCTTAAACGGGAGGGCAGCTACGGCTCCATCCCCACGGGCGACTACATCCAGATGCCCTTCAACCGCTGCACCCTGAGTAGCGAGCAGGGGCTGATTGTCGATCCAGTGCTGGGTCAGGGACGCGACCCCCTGTCGCCGCTCCAGGATGTCATCAACGACGAAGGCGACATCGTCGTGCCCATGGATGTGCGCTATCTCGGCCTGTGGCTGACGGCGCTGCTGGGCAATCCAGTGACGACCGGAGTGGGGCCCTACAGTCATGAGTTCCACTCAGGAGGCGCATCCATCCCCAGCTACAGCGTGGAGGTGGGGCTCTCCCAGGCGTCCTCCTTCTTCATGCACCAAGGCGTAAAGGCCAACACCCTGGCCCTGGAGTTTCAGCGCTCCGGCGCGGCGGCGGCCACGTTGGGCGTCATCGCCCAGGGCGAAACCCGCAACGGGACATCCCAAGGCGGCACGCCTACTACGCTCACCTTCAATCGCATCAGCCAGTTTCAGGGCAGCATCAAACGCAGCGGCACGCTCATCGCCAATCTCACGGCGGGTTCGCTGACCTACTCCAACAATCTGGAGAAGATCGAGACCATCCGCAATGACGGACTCATCGATGGCGCCGATCCCACCATCGCCGCGCTCACCGGCAAGATCGATGTGCGCTTTGCTGACACCACGCTTGTTGATCTGGCATCCAACGGTACGCCGGTGGATCTACAGTTCGCCTACACCATCGACGCCGACAACAGCGTGGTGTTCGACTGCCACGAGGTCTATCTGCCCAAACCCAAGCTCACCGTGGATGGTCCCGGCGGGGTGCAGGCGAGCTTTGACTTTCAGGGGGCCAAGAACGCCACGGCGGGGCGCATGCTCACCGTGACCCTCACCAACGACGAAGATGGGAGCGTGTACCTGTGATTAGCCTTTCTCAGCCCAAAGAGCCGTTTGATTTGGACCTGCCCTACGGCGTGACGGTGACGGTCAAACCCCTCACCACCGCCGCCATGTCGCTGTGTCAGACCGCCGCACGCCGACGTTTGGAGCGGGAGTATCCCGAAGCCGAGGAAGGCGAGCAGCGCGAGGGGCTATTCCACGCCTATCTGATCCAAGAACTGGCGACCAATCACATCACCGCGTGGAGCGGCGTCGGTAATGACAATGGCGGTGAAGCGCCGCTCAATCGCCAGAATGTCATGGCGCTGATGGACCGCTATCCCATGGGCGAGCGGTTCTATCAGCTGTTCACCTTCCACCAAGTGATGCTCAACGCCGCAAAAAACGGATCCGCGCCCTCTGCCGCTGGCATTTCCAGCCCGGCGGAGGGCCAGGGTACTGCCGAGAGTGTGTTGATCGCGGCGAGCTCTGCGCCCGAGGCCAGCCCGGACTGAACGGTAAACTTTGTCCCAGCCGGGAGCATGCGCCGCGCAGCATCGAGGAGCAGCAGGTGTTTGAGGTTGTCCTGGCGTGTCAGAGTCAGCTCCGTGTTGCGCCATCGGGACAAGTTCTTGGGCTCGATATGAGCGTGGCGCTGCAGATGGCGGATGCCATGGGGATGGAAAGGGCTACGGCGGCGGAGTTGCTGCCCTGGGCGGAGATAGGGATGCTTGAGGTCATGCGCAGCAACAAAAAAGAGGCCGCCCAATGAATACTGATATTGGTGGCCCAAGGAGATGATTCCTCAAATGACCTCGCAGCAGTAAATATAAATATTATGATTCTCTAATGTCAAGTGAAAGCCATGACCCGCACCCAGCACAGCTACAGCATCCGCCTGTCCGTTGAGCAGGGCGGTAAGGTCAAAGCCGAACTGGCCGACATCGGCGCCAGCGGCGAGCGCTCTTTTCAGCGCATCCGCGCCTCCAGCAACGACGCCTCCCGTGGTCTGGAATCCCTCACCAGCCGCGCCACTTCCCTGCAAACCAATATCTCTCGCCTCACCGGCATTATCGCCGGACTCACCGCCGCCGGGGGGCTCACCGCTCTGGCCAATCGCGCTATCACCGCCGCCGACGCCATCGGCAAAACCGCAGACCGGATTGGCGTGGGCGTGGAGTCGCTCCAGGCGCTGCGCTACGCCGCCGACTCAGCGGGAGTCTCCCAGCAAACTCTCGAAATGGCGCTACAGCGATTCACTCGGCGTACCGCTGAGGCTGCCCAAGGGACCGGTGAAGCCAAAGCCGCGCTCCGTGAGTTGGGCATCTCGGCCAGGGATGCCGGTGGCAATGTCCGTGATACCGAGGACCTTCTCCTCGACGCCGCCGATGCGCTCAAAGGTGTCGAAAACCAATCCGACCGCGTGCGTTTGGCGTTTAAGCTGTTCGACTCTCAAGGCGTAAAGCTGCTGCAGATGCTGCAGAACGGCTCTGAGGCCATGCGCGAGACCATGCAGCGCGCGCGGGATCTGGGCATCGTGCTGGAGGAGGAGCTGATCCGCAACGCCGAGGAAGCGCGCAATGAGCTGGATACCCTGGCCAAGGTTCTCGATGCTAACCTCTCCCGGGCTCTGTTAGATCTGGCTCCGGCTATTTCGGATGCCTCAACCTGGCTGGCGGATCTGGCCAGCGATGGGGGGGTGGCGTATGAGAAATTCAAAGCCATCGTCACCGGTGACACCAACTTCGAGAACCTGAGTCTGCGCGCGGTTGCCGCCACGGTGCGGGAGTACCGAGAGGAGGTGGAGGCGCTGCAGAAGATCATCCAGGTCAATGAGACTCACCGGGATCTGTTCACTGGCCGGGACCGCATGAGCGATGGCGCGCTGGAAGGGATGAAAGCCAAGCTGGCGGAGAAGGAGCGCATCCTGGCCCAATGGTCAGCGAAGCTGGCCATGATGCGCGCGCAGAGTGGTTCGAACAAACCCGCTGGCGCGCCCCCCGCTGACAATCTGCCCGATCCTGAAGCGGCCAAAGCCGCCGCGCGGGAGTTGGCGCGCATTGAGAGCGCGTTACAGGATGATCTGGAGAAACTCCGCTCCGCCGGCCTGTCCAAACGACAACTTCTGGAGGAGAGCCACACCGAGGCGCTGCTCAAACTGCGTGATCTGCGCGACAAGGCGCTCACCGATGCAGAAAGGGCGCGCATCGACCAGGCAATGGAGAGTCAATATGAGCGTTATCGCCTGGAGCGCGCAAAGCTGGTGGCTGTTGAGCGCGAGTATCTCGCTGAACTCAAGAGTGAGATCGCCCTTCATCAGCAAGTAATCGACGGCAAGATCCCCCTGGAGGAGTTGACCCGACGCCTTGCTGAGGCTGAGCGCGAAGCGGCCATCCAGAAGGAACTGAGCAACACACTCTCGGAAACCGGCATTCAACTCGGCTCAGAGCAGGCGCGCGAACTGGAGCGGCTCATCCGCGCCAAGGAGCAAGCGACGCGCACCACTGAGGAGATGACTGAGGCGGAGGAGAAAGCCGCCAAGGCCGCCAAGAAGGCAGCAGACGAACACAAGAAGGCCCTCGAAGCCTACGAGAAGAGCCTTAACGCCCCCTTTGAGCGCGCCGCAGAGGGCATTCAGAACGTTTTGACCGACGCCTTTGAGTCAGCGTTTGATGGCAGCCTGCGCAGCGCCGACGATGTGGCGGATGCGATGAAGCGCATCTTCATCCGCGCCGCGGCGGAGATTGCGGCGGCCATGGTGATTCGGCCAGTCATCGGTTCAGTGATGGGGTCGGTCGGGCTGGGCGGCGTGGCGCAGTCCATGGGGTTGTCTGCTCCCAGCATCACGGGGCTCAGCGGTGGCGGCGCGGGCAGTCTGTTCAATATCGCCTCCACGGGCAGCGACCTGTTCTCCGCCTTTGGCGGCAGCTTTGGTTTGCAGACCAGCGGTATTGGCGGCGCCATCAACGCTTTCGGCGCATCCAACCTCGGCATGGCCTCGCTGACGCCTCAGTTCTATGTCCCCTCCATGGGCATGACGGTGACGGGCTCGGAGTTGGCTGCGATTCAATCTGGTCTGGGCTTTGAGCTTCCCGCCACCCAGGTGGGCACGGCGGTAACGCCGGGTTCCAGTATGTTGGGAGCTGGCACCGCCATGGGCTATCTGGGCGCGGCTGGATTGGGCTATGGCGTGGGTTCCATGGTGTTTGGTTCTCAGGAGGCAGGCATCGGCGGCGCATTGGGCTCCGCTGCGGGATACGGCATCGGCTCCTCCATGGGGACCGATCCTGGGGAGTGGCGGGCGGTCCCGTCGGGGAGTGGTGCTGGGAACTCTGGCCGGGAGTTTCATCGGAGACCTGTTTGGCGATGACGAACCCTCACCGCCTGCCATAACAGTATTCTTCAATGGCATGGAGCATCCCTGGGCTGGGAGCAACCATGTCAACATCGGTAACCTGACCAGCACCCGTAATGCCGATACGCCGGTAGATGCCGTCATCGCCATGAGTGAGGGGCTGCGGGGATTGATCACCCAGGGCGGGTTTACCCTGGGCGAAGATTACACGGTTCACGAACTGGGACATGTGGGATGGCACGCTGAGAAGGGTTACTCCGACAGCGCCACCGGTTTCGGTTGGACGGCGGAGAACTTTGGCCAGGCGATGTTGGGGCTGTTCGGCGGCAACCTGGCCAACGGAACAATTCAAGGCGCGGCCCCCGCGCTCAAGCACGCCCTGAACAACGCCAGCGACTACACGGAGATGGAGCGCATTCTCACCGAGTGGTCCGCCGGACGAGATCAGATGCTCGCGGTTTTAGAGGGCGTATGGGCGGAGCCCACCCAGGCAATGACCAAGCCGAAGCCGCAGTACAGGCGCTCTCCACTCAGTTTGACCAGATGGCGGCCAACGCCGATCTCTACAATATCGCCCTAGAGGAAGTAGACGCCGCGGAAGCGCATGCAAAGGAGCAGATGCGCAGCCAGTGGCGGGGCGAGATCGAGGACAAACTGCTACAACTGACCGATCCTTATGGCTTCGCGCTCAAACAGCTTCAGGAGCAGCAGGCCGGACAGATTAAAGCGGCTGAGGCGGTGGGAATGGGCGCGCAGGCGTTGGCGGATCTGCACACTGCGCAACTGGAGGCGCTCCGAGAGCAGTATCGCATCATCCCGGAAGTGGCCTCGGAGGATGTCACCGCAGCAGAGCGCGCGGCGTTGCAGTGGGCGGAAGGAATCCGCCGGGAGCTACTTGGGGTGATGGACCCCATGGCGCTGGCGTTTGAGGAGTTGGACGACTGGTATGTCGAGCAGTTGGCCCAGGCGGAGCAGTATCAACAACAGACCGGGGACCTGACGGCGCTCTATCGCGCCAGACAACAGGCCATTCGGGAGGAGTATGAGCAGATCGCTCCCGTGTTGGATGAAGATCTACTTGATTTCCTGGGCGCTCAGCAGCGGCAGGCGTTGCAGTGGTCGGAGTCGATCCGGCGTGAGCTGTTGGGGATGACCGATCCCAGGGCCTTGGCGATGGAGGAGTTGGAGCAGTGGTATGCGGAGCAGCAATCTCTTGCTGAACAGCACCAACAACAGACCCTGGAGCTGACGGAACTCTACCTGACCAAAAAGCAGGCCATTGAGGAGCAGTACGCCGAGCAGGCTGTGGCAACCGCCAATGGCGTGAGCGTGAGAATGCAGAGCGCCCTACAGGGAATCAACAACACGCTGTTGGGGCTGGAAACGGGGAATCTCTCTACCCTGACGCAAGCCGAGCAATTGGATCTGGCCCGGACCGCATACAATGGCGTGGTGCAGCGCGCCTACAATCGCGACATTGACGCCATCAGCCAACTCCCCAGCTTGGCGCAGGGCTACCGTCACCGAGGCCCGTGATCAATACGCCAGCGGTGCGGGTTACAAGAGTATCTTTGACTCGGTGCGGCAGGATCTGTCGGGGCTGCTTCCAAGCAATCAAACCAACCCTGCCGCCGAAGCCGACGCCCTCCGCAACGAAGTCTCCGAGTTGCGCGCGGATGTGGCGTTTCTCACTCAAACGGTGGAACGCCAAACCCAGCAGCTCATCGCTGCCGGTAAAGAGCAGGCGGCATCCGCCACAACCGCATCTCTCGCCCAACTGCGCGCGTCACAGCTTTCATAGCCATGACCATCTCAGATTCCGACTATCAAGCGTGGCTGGCGAATCCGGCTGCGGCGCGGGAGCTATTGCTCGAAGCCCAGGCTTATCGCAACGGGACTATCGATACCCTGCGCCTGTCGCGCATGGGCTACATCAGCCATGCCAGCGACTCGCCTGCGCACAGTACCTATGACGGGCTTATCATTGAGCCAGTCACCATCAGCCGCCAATTGAACGGCCTCTCCGGTCAGGCATCTCGCGCCTGGGGTGACATCGTGTTCGCCAACCCTGAGGGGCTGATGGACGTCTGGCTCACCGAGGCCATCTTTACTGGGCATCCGGTATCGCTACGGTTGGGCGACCCAGCGTGGCCGCTTGCCGATTTCCGCACTGTGCTCACTGGCGTGGGCGGGCGACTAAGTTACGCGGGTGCGGCGCTGCGTTTGGAGGTCCATGACCACGGGGCAACGCTGGATCGCCCCGTACAGTCCAATCTACTCACCAGTGGCCCAGAAACGGACAATCCAAAACCTCTCCTTTACGGCAGGGTTTACAACGCCAGCCCGGTGCTCATCGATGCCGCTACGCGCGTTTATCAACTCCACGATGGCGCGATGCAGTCGGTGGATGCGGTGCGCGACAACGGCGTTTTGCTGACGACGGGTACGGATTACAGCGTCGATTTGGCCAATGGAACGGTCACGCTGGTCTCTGAACCAGCGGGGCAGATCACTGTTGACGCTGTATCAACTACACAGACCGCTGCCGACATCATTGAAGCGTTGGTGACGCGCGAGGCTCTGACATCCGGAGACTTGGATGCCGACGCCTTCGCTGCTCTCAACACGCTCTGCCCGCAGCCCCTCGGGCTCTACATTCGGCAGCGTCGCAATCTGGTCGATGCCATCCAGGAAGTGGCTGCCAGCGTCGGCGCATGGTGGGGCTTTACGCGCTTGGGCAAGTTTACCGTGGGTCGCATGCCGGATCTTTCAACGCCGGGCGATCCCGTGCTGGACCTGGGCCCGGATGACCTGCATGCCGAGATCCCGCGTCATGAGCCCCTGGATGCGCCCCCATGGCGAATCCGGCTGGGCTACCATCGTCACTGGACGGTTCAGGACGCCGATGGCTTGGCGGGGTCGGTGTCTGCCGAGGCCCGTGCTGCTTTCTCCCAGGAGTATAGCACCGCCTCTGCCTCTGATGCCGCCATTCAAACGCAATGGTCATTGGCTTCTGATCCCGATCAGATTCCGGCGCTGTTGGCCGACGAGGCGGATGCGTCAACCGAAGCGTCTCGCCGCCTGACTCAGAACCAATCCGCGCGCCACAAGTGGACATTTCGCACCCAAGCCGGAGCATTGGCCGCTGATCTGGGCGATGTCGTGCGCATCACTCATCCCCACATCCCCAGCTGGGAAAACGGTCGCAGCGGCATCGTCACCGCCCTGCGTGAAACGCCCTCTGACAACCACATCGACATTACGCTGGTCACATCATGAGAATCGTACCCGAGAATCTCGCCGACTTAGCCACGCTGACCTGTGCGCCGACGCCACTGGCGGAGCAACCGGTCACGCATCTCCAGGATCTGCGCCGTCAGCGAATGATGCGCACGGTAGATACGGCGGACCATGTCATCACAGCTACTTGGTCGGCGCCACAGCGCATCAGCTGCATCGGCTTGTTTGGCCACAACATGCGCAAATCTGCGGCGCGGTGGCGCGTGGAGCTTTTCTCCGATGCCGCCTGGACCACCAGCGTCTACGACTCCAGCGTGATCCCCATGACGGTGGTGAAGGGGTTTCGCGCGCTCACTTGGCGCGTCGATACATGGCGCGCGACCATCTTCTCTGATCGGGATTCCGCTTTCTCGGTGCTGTGGCTTGATGACAGCCACGCCATTCAATCCCTGCGTATCACGCTCTCCGACGCCGCCAACCCGGATGGCTATCTCCAGGCCTACCGCATTCTGTCTGGGCTCCACTGGCAGCCCAGTCGCGGACCCGCATTTGGCGTGACGCTCCAGGTCAATGACCCCACGGAGCTGACCCAAACCGCAGGTGGCACGCTGGCGGCGGTGTCGCGCGGAGCGCCCACTCGGCGTCTCTCCCTGGAACTGCGCTGGATGAGCCGAGACGCCGACGCGCGCCGTCTGGTGGAGATGCTCACCAGTCAGGGCAAGCGTAACCAGATGCTGATCTCCTTGTTTCCCGGCCAGAGCACCGGCGAGGAGATCGACCACACCATTCTGGGGCGGATCTCTGACTCCCCTCAGATCGCCATTGTGCATCCCCAGCGCGCCCGCGCCAAATTGACCTTCACCGAGGGCTAAGTCATGAGCAATCAGATTCCCAGCAACATCACCGATGACGCATACGCCAATGAGATCGAGGGCGGATTCCGCGCCATGCTGGTGGGGCACAACACCGATGGCAGCCACAAGGCCAATATCGATGCCGCTATCGGGGCGATCTACGCCGAAACCGCCGCTGTGGCGTATATTTCCACCACTCAGTTCACCGTGGCGGGGGATGTCACCGCTACCTACACCGTAGGACGGGCCATCAATGCGGTCTCCTCCGGTGGCAATGTCTGGAGCCATGTGGTCAGCGCCAGTTTTGATGGCGGCAGCGGACTGACCACCGTCACCGTTAGCGATGAGGTGATTCCGGCTGATCTGGAGCAGATCCTCTATGGCATCATCACCGATGAGCGACAGTTGCCGGAGATGGGGTTTCTCAAGACCGATGGTTCCGAGCCCTCCACTGGTTTGCAGGGCTTCACAGGTGGGATTCAGTGCTCCGCCTACAAGGGCTACAGTGCAACGCTGTCATTTAGCAATGATCAGGATCAGCAGCTCCTGGATCTCAACCGCACGACCACCATTCTTCACGGAGCGAATCTGTCTGTTGAGGATGGCGGCATTACCGTGCCCACTGCGGGCAAGGGAATCTCCGCCGGAGGTGCGACAATCCACAATAACCCCAACGGAGGCCATACGGATGATCCAGGATACTGCCCGACGCTGACACTGGGTGATGGACCGGACGATGCTCCCTACGGCTCCTGGTATGGCGGAGAAGGCTCGACACATGGTCTGTTCATCCGCTGCGTGCGCTGGGCAGGGGCGACTTGGTGGCGTGGCGTCATTGGCAGCAAGCGGGATTCGAGCCGAATTGAAGTCTTCGACATGTGGACGAGTCCCAACTGGGAGTTCCACGCCGCCAACGGCGGCAGCACAGAAGGATTTCGCTTCCACTCCGGCTCACACGGCACCTACGGAGAGTAGAACGGACACGCCCTGGTGCAGATCGAAACCGGACGTCCCAACGGCGGCTGCCGCGCCTTCGGAGTCAAAGACGACAACAACGGCAACCTGTTTCGCATTGAATCCGGTGGCAACGTCTACGCCAAGGGCTCCATCAACGCCAACACGGCGGACTTCGGCGAACTCATGGAGTGGGATGATGGCAACCCTGACAACGAGGACCGCATCGGCCTGCCCGTAGTGCTCGCCAAGGACGCCGATGGCCAGCCCAATGGCAAAGTGCGCATCGCCACCCATGATGACGACCCCAACGAGATCTTCGGCGTCATGTCTGGCACCGCCATTCTGGTGGGCAACACCTTCGAGGACGAATGGGCGGAGAAGGATCTTCGTGACGCCTACGGACGCACCCTCACTGAGCCTTGCGTCCAACTGTCCTGGCAGGACGAGAATGGAGAACGTGTCTTCTACCATGAAGACCGCATCCCCGAGAGTGTATTCATCCCGGATCTGATCATTGATCAGGATGATCCCAAGCCCACGACAACCGACCCGGAGACCGGCAACGCCGTCAATATGAGCGAGCGGCTCTACGCAGTGCGCCGCACGCGCAACAGCGATGGCCAGCCCCTCATGCGCAATGTGCAGAATCCCGCCTATGATCCCAGTCGCGCCTATATGGGGCGTCAGTACCGCCCCGAGTGGGATGTTATCGGCTTTCTGGGGCAGATCCACCTGTGCGCTGGGTCACCGGTCAATCCACGTTGGCTGAAGCTTCGCGATGCCGGGGAGGGCGTGGAGTTGTGGCTGGTGCGGTAAGGTCCAATAACCCGCGCCGGGAGGCGTGCTCAATCCAGCAGAGAGCAGCATGACGGCTCAATCCGCTGGAGAGCGACGCCTCTCGGTTTTGGGCCCCATGCAATTGTCAAAGATCGTTCTCTCAAAGGGGCTCCATGCCCTGTATACGTTGGCAAAGAGGCTATCCTCTCTGAATAGAAAATGGTAGCATTTTCAATGTTGACGACATTTGCGAGAGGCACAGGGCACGCGAACCGATATCGCTCCCACACCGGTCTGTACGCTGCGTTCCGGCAAATAGCCATTGCGCACAATCTGCTGACGCCCTGCTTCGTCGACTTCTGTGCCGTATTGCGCCAGCAGCGCCGCCACCTCCGCCTCAACCGCTTGATGAATCAATTGACGCGCCCCTTGGCGTATCACTTCCGTAAGCGGGTCGTTCGGCGCTTGTGCTGGCGCACGTAGAGCAACAACGCTATCCTTCTTCATGGCGTATCCTTCCCTTGTGGATTCTGGTGGATGCTCGGCAAAGCTCCACCAGGATACGCCACCTGATCTCATCTCGCTCATACACAACTTTCGATCATAGCTCCTCCATGAACAGCCCATCACGCTGGACATGGATCAGGCTGCGTGATCAAATAACTGAGAGTGGGGCTTCGCCTCTGAGTGAATTTCCACCACTTTTGAGACACAACCCAGGATACGCCACCTTCTCAAATCACCTCCTTACACCACTTTCGAGCATAGCTCGGAGCGCACAGGCGGGGTGCTATGTTTAGTAGAAACGAAAGCAGTCGCACCCGAGTATTCCTCTATGTGAGTCTGGCTCTGCTGGTGTCCGATTTGGTGTTTGTGGTGGCCAACTACTCAGCAGCCAACGACGCTCTATTGGAGTCCTTCACCAAGCGGGGCCGGGAACAGAAGGCAGCGTTTTATCTGCTGCTGGACTCCACCCTGGGCAACATGCAGCAGATGGCCACCTTCATCAGCCTGGACCCAAAAATTCAGCAGCTGTTCCTGGCCGGTAAGCGGGCTGTGGAGGCGGAAGGCGGCGGGCCCGGTGGGAAGGAAGCCGCCCGCATTCGCCAAATTCTGCTCCAGACGGTAGAATCTCGCTGGAAACAGATGGCCAATCAGTACGATGTGCGGCAGCTCCACTTCCATCTAGGACCGGCCTCCCTGAGTTTTCTGCGGGTGCATCAACCGGACAAGTTCGGCGACCGCATGGACGGGCTCCGTTTTATCATTGAAGACAGCTACCGCGATCAGAGTGCACTAAAAGGGTTTGAGACCGGGCGCATCTACTCCGGGCTACGGGGGGTGGTTCCCATGTATGCCTTCGACCCGGACAGCAACAAGCGCATCCACGTGGGAACCCTGGAGGTAGGGAGTTCCTTCGACAGTATGTTCGCCATCATGGACCGGCAGTTGGGGAGTGGCGTGAGCGCCCTGCTGAAGGTCAAACATGTGAACAATACCATGTGGAAGGAGTTCGTATCACGGCAGTTTAAGTTCACCCAAAACGGTTGTAATTGCAAAGTGGAGGCCACCTCCCGCCCGGTGAGATCGGTTCTGCAAGCCACCATGCCTTTCCTGGAAGGGGGGCGCTTCAGCGAAGAACACACCCACTGGGTGGAGCACGATGGCCACAACTACTCGGTGACCCACTTTCCCCTGCTGGATTATGTGGCCGAGCGGGACAAAACCAACCAGTCGGTGGGGGCCATTATGCTGTGGACCAATGTGGATGAAGGGGTGCAGGCCTACCGGGCAGCGATTCGCAACAACCTGATTATTGCCCTGGTGGGGCTGATCACCCTGGAGCTGCTGATCTGGTGGGCGATCCGCTTGATCTCCAGCCGGTTGCAGGGGGAGATTGACCAGCGTACCCAGGAGTTGAGTGAAGAGGTGGCGGAGCGGGAGTACCAGCAGCTGTTCCTGAAAACCGTGATCAATGCGGTGCAGGATCCGATTATGGTGATCGGCGCGGATTACCGAGTGCAGCTGATGAACCATGCCGCCCAGCACACCACTGCCGAGGGGGACGATCTGTTCTGTTATGTGCACTCCCATCACCAGAACACACCGTGCAATGGCGACCACCACCCCTGCCCACTCATTCGTGTGTTGGAATCCGGCCGCACCACCAAGGTAGTTCACATCCATTACAATCCCGAAGGGGAGGAGCGGTTGATCGAGCTGACCGCCGCCCCCATGCACGACCGGCACGGGCAGATGGTGGGTATTGTGGAGAGCCAGCGGGACATCACCGATCACGCGCGCGCGGAGCGGGATCTGGTCATCGCCAAGGAGGCGGCGGAGAGGGCCAACCAGGCCAAGAGCGACTTTTTGGCCAACATGAGCCACGAGATCCGCACCCCGATGAATGTGATCTTGGGTATGGGTGAGCTGCTACTAGAGGAGGAGGGCAACAAGCAGAAACGCCACTACCTGAAGGTGGTGCAGAGTGCCGGTGAGGCGCTGCTCACCATCATCAACGATATTCTGGATCTCTCCCGTATTGAGGCTGGGAAGATGGACATCGCTAGCGAGCCGGTCAAGGTACCCGAGCTGCTGGGGGATGTGGTGAGTATTTTTTCCCTACAGGCAAAGAAGAACGGACTGACCCTGCAAGCGCATACAGAACGGGGGGTGCCCGAGTGGACCTTGAGCGACCGGGTGCGGCTGAAGCAGGTGCTGATCAACCTGGTGAGCAACGCCATGAAGTTTACCGACCAGGGCTCGGTAACGCTGTCCGTGGAGCCGGTTGGAGAAGGCGTGTACCGGTTCGCCGTCACCGACACCGGCATCGGTATCCCCCCGGAGAAGCAGGCACTCATCTTCTCCTCCTTCATCCAGGCTGACTCCAGTGTGACACGCCGTTTTGGTGGCACGGGGCTAGGGCTGGCCATCTGCAAGGCGATTCTGGAGCATATGGAAGGACGAATTGGCGTAGAGAGTGAAGAGGGTCAGGGTAGCCGGTTCTACTTCGACCTGCCATTGATGGATACTAAATCCCCCCACCCCACGGAGATGGCATCCCAGCTTGTTGGGCAAGAGTCCCACGCGCCCACCCCGCTGACGCTACTGGTAGCGGAGGATTCGGAGGACAATATCACCCTGCTGAAAGCCTATTTAAAGAAGAGCCCTCACCGCATCACCTTTGCCCGCAACGGGATGCAAGCGGTGGAGGCGTTTAAAAGAGAGCCGTTCGACCTAGTGCTCATGGATGTGCAGATGCCGGAGATGGATGGCTATGCGGCCACACGAGCCATTCGGGCCTGGGAGCGGGAGGAGGGGCGCACCCCCACCTTAATCTATGCACTCTCCGCCCATGTGTTGGCGGAGGCCCACGAGCGCAGCATGCAAGCCGGGTGTGACGGACACTTGAGTAAGCCGATCAAAAAGAAAACCCTGCTGGGCTTTCTGGAGTTGTTTCCGGTGAACAAAAATGTAAGCGTCGAGTAACCACATGGTTCCCCTGTCTGGGGCGATCCGTCACGCTGTGGTCTCCATGATGTCAATGGCGCCCGAAAAATGCAGCCCCATGGCGCCGCAATAATGCATCACTTGGGCATTGGTTGGGCGCGTAGCGCACAACGGGGTTTGCCGTTTTCCTTTGTCTTTAAAAAACAAACAAAAACATCTTTTCAACACACTTGAGATTCAGAATGAGGGAGAGGCGGCAGACCTGTGGGAAACGTGTTTTCGTTTTCCACAGGGATAGCGGAGCGTCCGCCTCTCCCGGAGCTTCATGTGGGCAAGATCGCCCAGTTTCAGGAAGGATCGGCTTTGCTCTTTGAGGCGGAGCTTTTTGTTTCTGCAGCGCGCTTTTGCCGTTTGCTTTGATTCAGTCGATAGCTCTCGCCGTTCATCTCCAGAATATGGACATGATGGGTAAGCCGATCCAGCAGGGCGCCGGTGAGACGCTCAGAACCGAAGATCTCCGTCCACTCCTCGAAGGGCAGGTTACTGGTCACCATCACCGACCCCTGTTCATAGCGCTGGCTGATCACCTCAAAGAGCAGTTCGGCGCCCGTTTTGGAGAGCGGGACGAAGCCCAATTCGTCGATGATCAACAGCTTGTATTTGCTCAGTTGGCTCTGAAAACGCTGCAGTCGCTTTTCGTCGCGCGCCTCCATCAACTGATGGACCAGGGAAGCGGCGGTGGTGAAGCCAACGGCCAAACCCTGTTGGCAGGCGGCCAGCCCCAAGCCTAACGCGATATGGGTTTTGCCGGTCCCGCTGTTTCCCAAGGCGATGATATTGGACCGCCGCTGAATGTATTCGCAGCGCGCCAACTCCATTACCAGCACCTTGTTCAATGAGGGAATGGCCAGGAAATCAAAGGAGTCCAGGCTCTTGATGGTGGGAAATCGGGCTTGTTTGATACGCCGCTCCACCATGCGCCGCTCCCGCTCGATCAACTCCAGCTCGCTCAGTCGCAGCAGATATCGGCTATGATCAACGCCTTCAGCGGCGCACAGCTTGGCGACTTTTTCATACTCCCGGTGAAAGGTGGGCAATTTGAGCGCTTTGAGGTGGTGCGCCAGCAGGATCTGGGGAGAGTCATTCATGGCTGCTCTCCTGACGTCAACGAGGCGTAGTCCCTGGCGGATGTGCGCGCCACATGCACTTCGGGCAAAAAGGGGTGTCGGGACAGATCCAAACGGGGCGGTCGTTGTTCAATGTGTCGCACCAGGAGATGTTTGACCGCCTCAAAGCCAATAGCGCCCAACATCAACGCCTGTTGCACGGCAAAATGGACCTGTTCAAAGGAGAACGCCTCCAATAGGCGCAAAACCTGGATATATTCCCGCTTGCCCTTTTTACCCAGGCGGGACTCCATCAGACGGCGTAGGGTGGCGAACGCCTCTGGCAATTTCCATCCTTGCAACGGGGCCGCCTGATCCAGCGCTCTGGGTTTCTCCTCCAGCAGCGCCAGATAGTGCAGCGGGTCATAGATGGCGTCCTCACGCGCATAGGAGCGTGGATGCCGGGCAATCACCTCGGAACCGCAGGCGATCACCACTTCGTGGATGTAGCCCCGCACCTGCACATCGTGAAAGCCATAACGCACCGGAACCGAATAGTCATTGGTTCGATAGCGCACCAGCGCCTGGGACGTGGCTTTGGCGCTCACCTTCTCACAGGCGTCATAGGGAACTGGGGGTAGCGGCAGGAACGCCGCCTGGTCCGTGGAAAATCGTTCTCCGATACTCTGCTGACAGCCTCGCAATGTCTGCTGGCGTCGCTCCAGGCATTTCTGGCGCAGATGAGCGTTGAGCGCGTCAAAGGATTCAAAGCGGGGAGCCGGAACCATGAAGTTGCGCCGGGCATAGCCGACCAGTCCCTCGACCTTGCCTTTGTCGTTACCTCGCGCCGGGCGGCCAAAGCGGCTATCGAACAGGTAATGGGATTGCAAGCGGATCATCTCTTCGGTCAGATCCCGGCGACCATCCCGGTAGACTTTGACCACGGCGATGCTGGTGTTGTCGTACAGAATGCTTTGGGGAACGCCGCCGAAGTGATCACAGGCGGCGTTGTGCCCCTCACAAAACGCTTCCGTGGTTTCCGCGGGGAAGCCCATAACGAAGCTGTCGTCGCTGTAGGGCAGACTCATACAGAAAAAGTGGATCTTGCGCTCTACGCCGCCAATCACGCCGTGCGTTTGGCCAAAGTCCACTTGGGCGTGTCCGGGCGCATGGCTGAGGGGAACGAACTTCTCTTTCAGATGCAAACGCTTGCCGCGCACATACTCTTTGACCGCACCATATTTCCCATCGTAGCCATGCTCATCGCGCAGTCGCTCATATATCCGCTTGGCAGTGTGGCGCTCCTTCTTGATCTTCTCCAGATCGCTCTTGAGGATCTGATCTATGAACCCGGTGAACGGCCCCAGTTTGGGCAATCGGACCGGCTTGCTCCGCTGGTAGCCTGGCGGCTCGGGGTGAGGTAGCCTGGAGATTCTGGACACTCCTGTTTGGTATGATGCCCAAAGGGAGCGTTCATAATGAAAAAGACTCAGAGCTACACACCGGAATTTCGCAGTGAAGCGGTCAAACTGGTTTTGGAGCAAGGGCTCACCCTGGAGTTGGCGGCCGAACGGCTTGCGATCCCCAAGAGCACGCTGGCGAACTGGACAAGCGCCGCCAGGGAGCAAGGTCAGAAGATGCCGGGCGGCAGGTCAATTTCCGAGCTTGAAGCGGAAATCACACGACTGCGCAAAGAGTTGAAGCAAGTTCGAGAAGAGCGAGACGTGATAAAAAAGGCCACCGCGTACTTTGTAAGCGCCACGTAAACCGCAGGGTTCCCCTGTCTGGAATGATCCGTCACGCTATGCCTTCCAGGATGCATAACGGAGGAAGCCATGGCGACAGAGTTGACGGAGCGGCAGCGGTATTGGCTTGAGCACGTTCGCGCCAGCGAGCGGACGGGCGGAACGTTGAAGGCGTATGCCGACGCTCAAGGGTTGGATGTTCAGGAGTTTTACAACCAGAAAAGCGAGCTGAGGCGCAAAGGGCTTTTGGATGCAGCGTTCGAGGCGGAGTCACGATTTGCGCGTTTGTCGGTGGAGCCCGACGCCCTGCCGGAGCGCCGTTGTCGAATGGAATTGCCCAATGGCGTGACGCTGGATCTGCTGGAACCCGACTCTGCGCCGGGCTGGCGACAGCTGTTGCAAGCGGTGTGGTCGTTATCATGATGCGCCCGGCCAACGATCTGCCGGATGTCTATCTGTGTCGAGAACCGGTGGATTTTCGCAAAGGGATCGCCGGGCTGGCGGCGCTGGTGGAGGCGGAGTTGGGTCTCGATCCGCTGTCATCACGCCTCTTCGTATTCACCAACCGACGGCGCACCGGCGTGAAGATTCTCTATTGGGAGCGCAATGGCTTCTGTCTGTGGCAAAAGCGTCTGGAACAGGAGAGATTTCACTGGTTGCGCCGCACCGATGGCGTCGTTGGACGCATCAGCGGCCAGCAACTCAACTGGCTTCTGGACGGCTACGACATCACCCGGATAACGCCACATAAAACGCTGGAATATACCTGTGTTTCATAGAGTTGTAGGAGCGCTTGCGGTATAATATCGGGCATGGATAAGCTGCTAAACGATCTGCCTGAAAGCCCCGAAGAGCTGCGTGAAATGCTCGCTGTCCTGCTTAAAGAGCGCGACTCTCTTCAGCAGCAGGTCGGCTCTCTCCAGCAGCGCGCCGACTCCCTTCAGGAGCAGGTGAATCTTCTCAAGGCGTGGCGCTTTGGCCGCCGCAGCGAGAAATTCAGCGACCATCCCAGCCTGTTCGATGAAGCGGAAATTGAGGCGCAAGCCGCGCCGGACGCCGATATCGCGGATGAAGATGGCGCCGATGAGACGGTCGCCGTTGCGGGACATGAGCGCAGCAAAGGCGGTCGCAAGCCGTTGCCCGCCCATCTGCCGCGCCGCGAGATCATCCATGATCTGCCCGCCGAGCAGAAAACCTGCGGCGTGGATGGTCATGCCCTGGTGGAGATCGGACGGGATGTCAGCGAGCAGTTGGAGATCATTCCGGCGCAGGTGACGGTGATTCGGCATGTCCGCTTGAAATATGGCTGCCCCCACTGCCACAGCGGCGTGGTGCGCGCAAACATGCCGCCGCAGCCGATCCCCAAGGCGCTGGCCACGGCATCGATGTTGGCGTTTGTAGCAGTCTCCAAGTATGCCGATGCGCTGCCGCTGTATCGGCAGCATACGATTCTGGCAAGATCGGGGATTGATCTACCCCGCAGCACGTTGGCCAACTGGATGATTCGCTGTGGTCAGCTGGTGCAGCCGCTAATCAATCTGTTGCGCGATCGGATGCTCGAAGGGGGCGTGATCCAGATGGATGAGACCCCGGTGCAGGTGCTGCGCGAGGACGGTAAGCCCGCCAGCAGCAAGTCGTACATGTGGGTTCAGCGCGGCGGCCCGCCTGGCGGCGCGGTGATTCTGTTCGACTACGACGCCACGCGCCAAGGCCGCGTGCCGAAGGAACTCTTGGCCGATTATAAGGGTTGGTTGCAGACCGATGGCTATAGCGGCTACTTGGCGATGGGCAAGGTGGCAGGCATTGAACATGTGGGGTGTTGGGCGCATGCGCGGCGGCTGTTCAGCGATGCGGCCAAGGCGGCGGGCGGGAAGAAAAGCGCCAAGGCCGATTACGCCATCAAGCTGATCGGCAAGCTCTACGCCATTGAGAAGCGGGTTCGGGACAAGCCGCCCGAGGAGCGCTATGCGGCGCGCCAAAGCGAGGCTCCGCCGATACTGGCCAAGTTAAGAGAGTGGCTAGACAAATGGTTGCCCGAGGCGGTTCCATCCATGGCGCTGGGCAAGGCGTTGGGCTATCTGTCCGAGCAGTGGCCGCGTCTGATCCGCTACATCGAGGATGGGCGTTTGGAGATCGACAACAATCTGTGCGAGAACGCCATTCGTCCCTTTACCCTGGGCCGCAAGAACTGGCTTTTCTCCAACACGGTGCGTGGCGTGAAGGCGTCGGCCAATCTCTACGGCCTGATCGAGACCGCCAAGGCCAACGGCCTGGAGCCATTCACCTATCTGCGGCATCTGTTCGAGAAGATACCGGCGGCGCAGACCGTAGCGGATTTCGAGGCGCTGCTGCCCTGGAGCCTCAATCCCGACATGACCCCGAAGGCCAAGCCTACCCTCTGACGCGGTTTACTGGACGCTTACTGAACATCCAACCCTTGAGCGTCGGCATACGCCTTCAACGTTCCGCCCGTCCGCTCGCTGGCGCGAACGTGCTCAAGCCAATACCGCTGCCGCTCCGTCAACTCTGTCGCCATGGCTTCCTCCGTTATGCATCCTGGAAGGCATAGCGTGACGGATCATTCCAGACAGGGGAACCCTGCGGTTTACGTGGCGCTTACCGTACTTTGCCAAGGACACGCTGCAAAATACGCGTTCATGAAGGCGTGGCGAGCCCGCTATTCAGTTGAGACGATGAGCCGAGTATTTAGCGTCTCCAGAAGCGGTTATTACGATTGGCTCAACAGGCCGCCATCGGCCAGAGATATTGAGGATGAGCGCCTGAAAGTCGCCATCCAGGCTGCGCATAAGCGCACCCGTGAGACCTATGGCGCTCGCAGGCTTCAGAAAGAGTTGGCTGACGAAGGGTTTGATGCAGGGCGGGATCGTATCGTGCGCTTACGCCAGGAGTTGGGCTTACGTTGCAGACAAAAGCGCAAGTTCAAGGCGACCACGGATTCCAATCACACTTTGCCTGTAGCAGAAAATCTGCTTGGTCAGGAGTTTACACCAATAGCGCCCAACCAGATCTGGGTGACCGACATCACGTATGTTGCGACCTTGGAAGGATGGCTCTATCTAGCTGGCGTAAAAGATGTTTTTTCCTGTGAGATTGTTGGATACGCCATGGGAGAGCGGATGACTCAGGCGCTTACGGGAGCGGCTTTGTTTCGCGCTGTTCAGCAGAAACGGCCGCCTCCAGGACTGATCCACCATTCAGATCGTGGCAGCCAGTATTGCGCCCACAATTACCAAGCGATTTTGAAGCAGTTTGGAATGCAGGCCTCAATGTCTCGTAAGGGCAATTGTTACGATAACGCCCCAATGGAGAGCTTCTGGGGCAGCCTGAAGAATGAGTTGGTCCACCATCAGAAATTCACCACGCGTGAGGAGGCGAAGGCGGCGATCCAGGAGTACATCGAGATTTTCTACAACCGGCAGCGCCGTCACTCCCGGCTGGGGTATTTGTCGCCAGCCGTATTTGCCCAGCAGTTTATGAAAACAGCCTGAAATCGATGGTACGGGAGTGTCCACTATTGCCAGGACACCTCAACCACGCATCGGCCAGGAAATATTGCGCCGGGACTCCAGCCTGAATGGCTCTGGCGACCATGGCGACGGTCTGATCGAGCTTGGACATCTCGGCAGCCTCGCGATAACGCCGTCCGAGATGAGAGCGACAGTCGAACCGGTGGTTGAGGATGTGGAGCAGGTTGCCGATCAGGGGCCGCTTTGAAAATCGCAAAGCGGCATCCAGCGGCAAAGTCCCTTGCTCGTTCACCCAGACCAGGTGGGCTGCTTCGAATCCAGATATTGAGCGGCCTGTGTTGTGGTCATGGTGCCAGCAAACGCCTTCGATGCGGTCTCCGCGCTTCTCTTTGACGGTGGTGTCTGCAACGAGGTAACCAGGGCCAAGATCCAATTTACGCCACTGGGGCAGCAGTCTTTTGATCAACGCCCAATGCGCGGTGCGCCAGGGGAATTTGCGCTGGAGCAAACGGTAGAAGGTGTCTTTTCCCACCGCGAAGACCGACAGAAAGTGGTCACGGCAAAAAAGATGAATGGACGGCGCCTTCAGCAGTGGGTGCAGGATCAGCAACATGACCAGAGATGGCAGATCCTTTCCGGTCCGCTTGCTCCAGCCGTGCCGGGTGAAAATGGCCAGGAAGCCGATTTCCTGGAGAAAATCGACAATGGCGTTATCCACACCGAATACGCCGAAGGATTGAGTTTTGATCTCGTCAATCACGGGAGTAGGCACAGCGTCCTGTTCCCTGGTATGCTGACTCATAAGGCTGGCCTCGTCCCTGAGCTATCTTGCTGATTCGACACCAGAATTATAGCATATACGGGCCAGCTTTACCCTTGATTCATATGGCAGATTTTAGCCTGAAGGGGTGTTCAGCGAACTGCGAAAGTTGAGTAAGGTGGGCAACGGTCCTGACGACATGCCCAACTTGAGTGCGCCAGGTCAAGCTGTGGTAGGCTGACGGCATGACATCACCAAGGGAAAAGTTCGTTATGAGTGTGCCCTCAAGGCCTTTTCGTGGCTTCCTGCTTTTCACTGGAGCCATTGTAACACTGCTTTTCCTCCCTTTGCTGTCCTATGCGGGGTCAATCGACCTGAGCGCAAGCGAACGCGCTTGGCTGGCGCAGCATTCCGATCTCCGCATGGCGGTCGATATCGATTGGGCTCCATTCGAATATATTGATGAGGAAATGCACTACCGTGGCATGGCGGCGGACTACATCCGCTTGGTGGAGGAGCGTCTGAACGTCCAGTTCAACGTCGATAAAGAGCGCCCCTGGCCACAGATGGTGGAAGCGGTCAAAGCGCGTGATCTGGATCTGTTCTCCTGCGTGGTCAAAACGCCCGCTAGAGAGAAATACGCCATCTTCACCAAGCCCTATCTCTCCTTTCCCATGGTCATTGTGACGCGTAACGACACCGACTTTATCGATGGCGTACAAGATCTCATAGACCACAAGCGCAGCGTCTCTGTGGTCAAGAGCTATGCCTCACATGACATCCTGGTCGAGAACCATCCAGAGTTGCGAATAGCGCCCGCCAAGACCGTCAAACTGGGATTGGAAGCGGTCGCCCACGGGAAAACTGATGCGTTCATCGGCAACTTGGCGGTTGTGGGGCAGGTCATGCGGGAGCACGGCCTCACCAATCTGTCAGTCTCCGGGCAGACGCCGTATCGGTTTGAACTCGCCATGGCGGTGCGCAAGGATTGGCAACCACTTGTCCCGATTCTTCAAAAAGCGCTGGATGACATCACGCAAGAGGAGCGCGATCAGATATTCAACCGTTGGATTCGTGTAGAGTTTTCGCAAAAGATCGACTGGAGCTCAATCGCTTACTATGTCCTGGCCGCGTTTGCCGCCCTTATGATAGTCGTGGTGTGGAATCGCATTTTGCAGCGGGAGATTGATCACCGCAAAAAGACTGAAGCGTTCTTGAACAATGAAATCCAGCAGCGAGAGAAAGCGGAGGAGCGCCTGACGCGCAGCCGAGAAAGCCTCGCTCATGCGCAACAGATCGCTCACATCGGCAACTGGGACTGGGATATCCAAGCAGGCGACCTGGAGTGGTCTGACGAGATCTATCGCATCTTTGGGCAAACGCCTCAGGCTTTCAGCGCAACCTATGAGGCTTTCCTCAATGCTGTGCATCCCGACGATCGCCAGATGGTTCAGGACGCTGTCAAGAGCGCGCTGGAGAACCCTGACGTCGACTATTCCGTTGAACACAGAGTGATTCGCCCTGACGGTGAAGAGCGCATCGTTTACGAACTGGGCGACATTCGGCGCGACGCTTCCGGAGCGCCGGTACTCATGCGCGGCACGGTGCAGGACGTCACCGACTTCAGAAAAACCGAAGAGAGCCTGGAGCTCTCCAGACTGGTGATTGAGAACGCCAGCGAAGCGATCGTCATCACCAATAAAAAAGGCCTGATCGTGGATATCAATCCTGCGTATGAGCAGGTAACCGGATATGCAAGAGCAGAAGTCCTCGGGCAGGACCCGAGCATCACCTCGTCAGGCCGCCATGACAAAGCGTTCTATCAAGAGATGTGGAAAACGCTGCATGAAACGGGCTGCTGGTCTGGTGAAATCTGGGATCGTCGCAAATCCGGTGAGGTTTTTCCCAAATGGTTGAGTATCAACATCATTCGCGATAGCCGAAATGAAATCGCCAATTACGTCGGCATCTTTACAGATATCACACATCAGAAAGCGACCGAAGAGGCGCTCGAACAGATGGCGTTCTATGATGCGCTGACCAAGCTGCCTAACAGAACCCTGTTCCGAGAACGCCTCAATCGTGAAATCGTTATCTCTGAACGTGAGAACCAGAAAGTCGCGGTGCTGTTTATCGACCTGGATCGCTTCAAATATGTGAACGATACGTTCGGCCATGATATCGGCGACGAGCTTCTGATCGAGGTGGCGGCGCGCATTACGGACAACTTGCGCAAAAGCGATGTGGTGTGCCGCTTGGGAGGCGATGAATTCACCGTCATTTTAAACAATCCCAAGACGGTGGAAGATATCGGCAAGATCTCCGAAGAGATTATTCACAGCCTACAGCGCGCCTTTAAGTTGAAAGACCATGAAGCATTCATTGGAGCCAGCATTGGCATCGCCACCTATCCAGACAATGGCCAGGATTTTGAGACGCTGACCAAAAACGCCGATCTGGCGATGTATCAAGCCAAAGATGCCGGGCGCGGCACGTATCGCTTTTATTCTGAGGAGATGAATGCAAAGAGCGCTTTCCGCCTCACCATGGAGGCCGATCTGCGCCGTGCGATTGAAGAGAAGCAGTTCACGCTCTTCTATCAGCCAAAAGTCGAAATTGCCAAGAACCGAACCGCGGGCATGGAGGCTTTGATTCGCTGGAATCATCCCAAAAAAGGCATGGTGTCTCCAGCCGATTTCATCCCACTAGCGGAAGAGACCGGTCTGATTGTGCCCATGGGAGATTGGGCGCTGGAAACCGCCTGCCGCCAGACTAAAGAGCTGCTCGACAAAGGCGTTGCGCTGCGCGTTGCCGTCAACCTCTCCACCAAACAGTTCCAAGACCCCGGTTTGCTCGACAAGGTGAAGAAAACACTCTCAGAGGCGGGACTGCCCTCACAGTACCTGGAGTTGGAGATCACTGAGAGCATCGCCATGCAAGATGTGGAGGAGACCATTGCAACGGTTGAAGCCCTTCGCCAGGAGGGGATTCACATCTCCATTGATGATTTTGGCACCGGCTACTCGTCCTTGAGCTATTTGAAGAAATTCCCGCTTCACTCTCTGAAGGTGGATCAATCCTTTGTGCGGGATTTGACCGTGGACTCAGATGACGCCGCAATCGTTGAGTCCGTGATCTCGATGGCGCACGCTATGGGTTTGAGTGTGGTCGCCGAGGGCGTTGAAACAGAGGAGCAGTTGGCGTTCATAAGAGATCGGGAGTGCGCGCAGGTGCAGGGCTATTTCTTCAGCAAACCCCTGCCCTTTGAACAACTGCTTGATTACGTCAACGCCAACTGATGACCATCACTACAAGGTGTTGAAGCGCACAAAATGGTGGCAATAGCCACCTGGGAAGTCTCGGATTAAAACAGGAGCAAAAACAATATGTCCAAACCCTTTTCCATTTCCAATTCTGAAGACCAAGAAGCCCAAGGACAAGAGAATACGGGCATCTCATTGGGCATGCCTGTTAAAGGTGAGCAGAGCGACTCCGCCAAGATGGTGTTGGATGACAAGGTTTTGAAGCGTAATACCTCACTGCCCCTGACCCGGCGCGCCCTCTCCGATCAGATGAAAATGACGGACCGTGAGGTGGAAGAGCGAAAACAGCTGATCGGCTTCACCCCTGCGGATGTCGGATATCTCAAAGATTGTAAAGAGCACATTGTGCTGCGCATCGACAGCATCGTCGAGAAATTCTATGCGCACCAGGAGACCATCGCTGAGGTGGAGTTGCTCATTGGTGATGTGGAGACCCTGAAACGGCTCAAAGCTGCGTTGCGCGGCTACATCATCGAGCTGTTTGATGGTTATTATGATCGGGAGTATGTCAACAAGCGGCTGCGTATCGGCAAAGTGCACAAACGCATTGGGGTCTCCCCCAAGCTCTATGTTTCCGCCGTGGTGATTTTGGAAAAGCTGCTGCAAAAGGAGTTGCTGGAGGTCTCCATGGCGGACCGGGTCTGCAATGAGTGCGATGGGCGACGTGACGCCTTGCATAAGCTGTTGATGTTCGATGTTCAATTGGTCTTTGACACCTACATCTCCAGCTTGCTTTCAGAGGTCAACGCCGCCAGTGATCAGGTAGAGCGCTATGCTCAAGGATTGGAGGCCACGGTCGCAGAGAGAACGCAGCAATTGCAGGAGCTCTCCTCTATGGATAGCCTGACTGGGCTGCTGAACCAGCGCACTTTTTTCAATATTCTGCGCCGAGAGATCTCAAGAGCAGAAGAGAATCGTCAACCCCTCTGCCTCTCGTTTATTCCATCCAGCCACAAATCGGTCCTGCCAATGGTTCCAGCAGGGCTGATTTCTCTGGACTGAACAGTCGGATTCCCCGACAATCGGCCATGTGGACCAAGCTGGGTCTGGTGTGGGGATGGTAGAAAGCCGATTTGCCCCATGGGTAATTGGAACGCTCCCAGCTTGATGCGCTCTTTGACATTCAGGAACCGGATGGCTGACGACGTTAGGCGGCGACCCGTTCGTAGCGGTGATGCAGACCGCCAAGCACGGGAAATGCGACGACGCTCCCCGCCTCTTTGTGCTGAATATGTGCTGGTTCAGCGGAAACATGACAACCGCCTAAGCCAAAATATCAGTTAGCCGTTCGCCTTTTCAGCCATTTTTTGGGATGGCTGAAAAGACTGCTTTTGGTGCGTCGTCCGACGCCGTTCTCTGGCCGCCTCAAGCTTTTGATCTCGTTCGGCCAGGATCTGCACATGCCGCCCTTCCAGGCGATTCTGTGGGGTGACGTAGTCGATGGCGCTATGGAGCCGCCGGGTGTTGTAATGCTCGACGTACTTTCCCACAACCCGCTGGGCATCTTCCAGCGATAATGGCGTCTGAGGCCGAATGCACTCACGCTTCAAACTACCGTGAAAACGCTCCAGCTTTCCGTTGCTCTGCGGATAGTAAGGCGAAGTCCTCACATGCGTCATGCCGGATTCCCGGATGAACGCCTTAAAATCGTTGGCAACGAACTGCGGCCCATTGTCTGAGATCAGCCGCGGCTTAGCTTCCGGATAGGCCTCCTGAGCTCGGAGCAGGACCACTTCAACCTCATCTTCCTTCATCGACTCACGAATCTCCCAGTGGAGGATAAACCTGCTACATCCATCCAGGACACTGCACAGATAGTAGAACGTCCCCTGGATATTCAGATAGGAGATGTCCACATGCCAGTGTTTATGCGGCTCCGAAGGCTGTTTGAACCCTGTGCCCTTCTGCGAGGGCGGTGGGCTCCAACGACGCATCAGCCCGGCAGTTCTGAGCACACGCAGCACTGAAGAGGGGCTGACCGCCACCACGCCTGCATCCAGCATCATGTAGGTCAGGCGCCGATAGCCCTCTGACGGATGTTCATGGAAAAAGGCGACAATCGCTTCCCTTTCCCAATCGTCCAGCCAAAAATCTCGGGGAATACGGCCATTGTGGTCGTTAACCATTCCATAGCGCTTGCGCCATGAATAGAACTTGCCCCTTTGCACGCCTATCCAGTTGATAATTCGGCTCGTGTCGATTTCGCTCTTGTCTGACCAAAACGCCACGAAATCCACCACCGAATCCCGTATGTCCGGCTCCACCCAGCAGCCGTTCAGCTCACCCCAAGACTTTTTTTTAGCGCAACATGCGCCTCAAGAAGCTCAGACATAACTTCATTTTTGGTTGCCAACTTCGCTTCTAGTTCGGCAATCTGTCGGTCACAAGCCTTTTGGCCGCGTTTGTCAGACAAGGCCGCTTCGCCGTTCTCAAACAAAGCCTTTTGCCAGCGATAGTACTGGCTGGGCTGAATGCCCGCCTCGTCGCACAGATCCGAGAGAACCACCTTCTCGACCAGGTGACGGCGCACATAGCCTACCTTCTGCTCAGCCGTAAATCTCCGCTTCTTCCGTTCCATACAAACCTCCGCTCAATATCTCTACATTATGAACGATTGGTTTGTCATTTTCCATCTGAACCGAAACAAATATCGCGATGAACTGGGCAGTCCTTGCTCAAGCCCAAGTGGGTGCGTGATCCGTGATAGTAGGACACGTACTCACCAAGCTTCTGACGCAGGTGCGCTTCGTTGAACACGATGACATGGTCGAAGCAATCCCTGCGAAGTGTACCGATCACTCGCTCAGCGATGGCATTTTGCCAAGGACTACCAGGAGCGGTAATCACTGTCTCGATCCCATACGCTTGAAAGCAAATTGACTAGCCATGAAGAGCGGATCACGGTCGTGCAGCAGAAACCGCGGCACCGAGTCCCATGGGAACGCCTCGCGGATCTGCTGAATAACCCAAGACGCTGTCGGATTGGTGGTGACGCTGAAGTGAACGATGCGACGACGCTCATGGTCGATCAGAATCAGGACGTGCAGCACCTTGAAGAAAATGGTCGGCACGGTGAAGAAATCCATGGCGACGATCTGATTGGAGTGGTTCTCCAGGAAGGTCCTCCAAGTTTGGGATGGAGGCTTCTCTGGCCTGACCATGTACTTACCCACCGTTGTTTGCCCCACATCATAGCCAAGCATGAGCAACTCGCCGTGTATGCGCGGTGCTCCCCAAAGTGGATTCTCTCGTGACATCTGCCTGATCAAGTCGCGCACCTCCTTTGGAACAGGCGGACGACCAGGACGCTTTTGCCGGGAATTCCATCGCCAGTATAGTCTGAAGCCCTTCCTGTGCCACTTCACGACGGTGGAGGGCTTAACGATCACGAGGGCATTTCGCCACTTAGGCCATAACCTCGAAAGCCAGACCCAGAACATCCGATCCCACATTTTGAGCCTTGGCCGCTTCGGATTTTTGCGCTGCAAGACGTTGAGTTGATGGCGCAGCGCCAGGATCTCCAATTGCAGAGCCGTTCTGGATTTGAAGAATACCGTGATGAAGTGGATGAATTCGGATAGGCTTCTGAGCATGGATGCTCTCCCAAGGCTCTATGACAGAATGGAAGCTGAATGACTGACGTAGCCCAGCCCCATGACCGGTTTCTGAAAGCGTTGCTGAGCGATCCAAGCAAGGCAGGAACTCTGATCAAGGAGCGGTTGCCAAAAGGTGTAGCGGAACTGCTCTCACCCGACTCGCCCGAGTTGGTGGATGGGACGTTTGTTGATGGTGAGTTTCGAGAGCATTTGACGGACCGCCTTTTCAGAGTGAAGACGTTGGGAGGACAGGCGGCATACATCTACACGTTGGTGGAGCACAAGAGCTATCCAGACGAGTGGATCGCCTTCCAGTTGTTGCGATATATGGTCCGGATCTGGGAGCAGTTCGCAAAGCAGGGGCATAAGAGACTGCCTCCGATCGTCCCGCTGGTGGTGTATCATGGCGGACGCGCCTGGGGTGCAGCGGCGCGCTTCTCCGAACTGCTTGAGGCAGAAGAGAGTTTGCTGCTACATCTGCTCGATTTCAGCTATGGGGTAGCTGACCTGGGCCGAATTGAAGATGATGCATTGTCGCAGGATGCACGTTTGCGCTCTGCTCTGATGGCGATGAAGTATGCATTTCAGAGTGCGGCGAGTGTCGTGATCATGCCGGAGATCGGGAAGGGGGTCCAAGGGGATCCCGAGTGCGTATTCCGGCGCAAAGCGGTCAGTGATTCCGATCGAAAGCGGCCACCCATTCCGACGCAAAACGGCCACTGATTCCGATTCAATCCGGCCACCCATTCCGATGTAAAGCGGCCACCCCGGCGAAGGGGGAATCTCAGGAGCGATCAAAAGTAAGCGCCACGTAAACCGCAGGGTTCCCCTGTCTGGAATGATCCGTCACGCTATGCCTTCCAGGATGCATAACGGAGGAAGCCATGGCGACAGAGTTGACGGAGCGGCAGCGGTATTGGCTTGAGCACGTTCGCGCCAGCGAGCGGACGGGCGGAACGTTGAAGGCGTATGCCGACGCTCAAGGGTTGGATGTTCAGTAAGCGTCCAGTAAACCGCGTCAGAGGGTAGGCTTGGCCTTCGGGGTCATGTCGGGATTGAGGCTCCAGGGCAGCAGCGCCTCGAAATCCGCTACGGTCTGCGCCGCCGGTATCTTCTCGAACAGATGCCGCAGATAGGTGAATGGCTCCAGGCCGTTGGCCTTGGCGGTCTCGATCAGGCCGTAGAGATTGGCCGACGCCTTCACGCCACGCACCGTGTTGGAGAAAAGCCAGTTCTTGCGGCCCAGGGTAAAGGGACGAATGGCGTTCTCGCACAGATTGTTGTCGATCTCCAAACGCCCATCCTCGATGTAGCGGATCAGACGCGGCCACTGCTCGGACAGATAGCCCAACGCCTTGCCCAGCGCCATGGATCGGAACCGCCTCGGGCAACCATTTGTCTAGCCACTCTCTTAACTTGGCCAGTATCGGCGGAGCCTCGCTTTGGCGCGCCGCATAGCGCTCCTCGGGCGGCTTGTCCCGAACCCGCTTCTCAATGGCGTAGAGCTTGCCGATCAGCTTGATGGCGTAATCGGCCTTGGCGCTTTTCTTCCCGCCCGCCGCCTTGGCCGCATCGCTGAACAGCCGCCGCGCATGCGCCCAACACCCCACATGTTCAATGCCTGCCACCTTGCCCATCGCCAAGTAGCCGCTATAGCCATCGGTCTGCAACCAACCCTTATAATCGGCCAAGAGTTCCTTCGGCACGCGGCCTTGGCGCGTGGCGTCGTAGTCGAACAGAATCACCGCGCCGCCAGGCGGGCCGCCGCGCTGAACCCACATGTACGACTTGCTGCTGGCGGGCTTACCGTCCTCGCGCAGCACCTGCACCGGGGTCTCATCCATCTGGATCACGCCCCCTTCGAGCATCCGATCGCGCAACAGATTGATTAGCGGCTGCACCAGCTGACCACAGCGAATCATCCAGTTGGCCAACGTGCTGCGGGGTAGATCAATCCCCGATCTTGCCAGAATCGTATGCTGCCGATACAGCGGCAGCGCATCGGCATACTTGGAGACTGCTACAAACGCCAACATCGATGCCGTGGCCAGCGCCTTGGGGATCGGCTGCGGCGGCATGTTTGCGCGCACCACGCCGCTGTGGCAGTGGGGGCAGCCATATTTCAAGCGGACATGCCGAATCACCGTCACCTGCGCCGGAATGATCTCCAACTGCTCGCTGACATCCCGTCCGATCTCCACCAGGGCATGACCATCCACGCCGCAGGTTTTCTGCTCGGCGGGCAGATCATGGATGATCTCGCGGCGCGGCAGATGGGCGGGCAACGGCTTGCGACCGCCTTTGCTGCGCTCATGTCCCGCAACGGCGACCGTCTCATCGGCGCCATCTTCATCCGCGATATCGGCGTCCGGCGCGGCTTGCGCCTCAATTTCCGCTTCATCGAACAGGCTGGGATGGTCGCTGAATTTCTCGCTGCGGCGGCCAAAGCGCCACGCCTTGAGAAGATTCACCTGCTCCTGAAGGGAGTCGGCGCGCTGCTGGAGAGAGCCGACCTGCTGCTGAAGAGAGTCGCGCTCTTTAAGCAGGACAGCGAGCATTTCACGCAGCTCTTCGGGGCTTTCAGGCAGATCGTTTAGCAGCTTATCCATGCCCGATATTATACCGCAAGCGCTCCTACAACTCTATGAAACACAGGTATATTCCAGCGTTTTATGTGGCGTTATCCGGGTGATGTCGTAGCCGTCCAGAAGCCAGTTGAGTTGCTGGCCGCTGATGCGTCCAACGACGCCATCGGTGCGGCGCAACCAGTGAAATCTCTCCTGTTCCAGACGCTTTTGCCACAGACAGAAGCCATTGCGCTCCCAATAGAGAATCTTCACGCCGGTGCGCCGTCGGTTGGTGAATACGAAGAGGCGTGATGACAGCGGATCGAGACCCAACTCCGCCTCCACCAGCGCCGCCAGCCCGGCGATCCCTTTGCGAAAATCCACCGGTTCTCGACACAGATAGACATCCGGCAGATCGTTGGCCGGGCGCATCATGATAACGACCACACCGCTTGCAACAGCTGTCGCCAGGCCTGGCGCAGAGTCGGGTTCCAGCAGATCCAGCGTCACGCCATTGGGCAATTCCATTCGACAGCGGCGCTCCGGCAGGGCGTCGGGCTCCACCGTCAAACGCGCAAATCGTGACTCCGCCTCGAACGCTGCATCCAAAAGCCCTTTGCGCCTCAGCTCGCTTTTCTGGTTGTAAAACTCCTGAACATCCAACCCTTGAGCGTCGGCATACGCCTTCAACGTTCCGCCCGTCCGCTCGCTGGCGCGAACGTGCTCAAGCCAACACCGCTGCCGCTCCGTCAACTCTGTCGCCATGGCTTCCTCCGTTATGCATCCTGGAAGGCATAGCGTGACGGATCATTCCAGACAGGGGAACCCTGCGGTTTACGTGGCGCTTACGATCAAAACGCGGATAACCCGGCATACTCCAATTCTTTCTCATCATTTCATGAGGGAGGCTGGAGATGCCCAACAAGAGGTTATCCATGCGCAAGATCAAGGAAATCCTGCGACTGAAATGGGAATCCCGCTTGAGCAATCGGCGCATAGCCGAGAGCGCGAGTATTGGGCGGACCGCAGTCTCCGAATATCTATGAGGTGTCCTGGCAATAGTGGACACTCCCGTACCATCGATTTCAGGCTGTTTTCATAAACTGCTGGGCAAATACGGCTGGCGACAAATACCCCAGCCGGGAGTGACGGCGCTGCCGGTTGTAGAAAATCTCGATGTACTCCTGGATCGCCGCCTTCGCCTCCTCACGCGTGGTGAATTTCTGATGGTGGACCAACTCATTCTTCAGGCTGCCCCAGAAGCTCTCCATTGGGGCGTTATCGTAACAATTGCCCTTACGAGACATTGAGGCCTGCATTCCAAACTGCTTCAAAATCGCTTGGTAATTGTGGGCGCAATACTGGCTGCCACGATCTGAATGGTGGATCAGTCCTGGAGGCGGCCGTTTCTGCTGAACAGCGCGAAACAAAGCCGCTCCCGTAAGCGCCTGAGTCATCCGCTCTCCCATGGCGTATCCAACAATCTCACAGGAAAAAACATCTTTTACGCCAGCTAGATAGAGCCATCCTTCCAAGGTCGCAACATACGTGATGTCGGTCACCCAGATCTGGTTGGGCGCTATTGGTGTAAACTCCTGACCAAGCAGATTTTCTGCTACAGGCAAAGTGTGATTGGAATCCGTGGTCGCCTTGAACTTGCGCTTTTGTCTGCAACGTAAGCCCAACTCCTGGCGTAAGCGCACGATACGATCCCGCCCTGCATCAAACCCTTCGTCAGCCAACTCTTTCTGAAGCCTGCGAGCGCCATAGGTCTCACGGGTGCGCTTATGCGCAGCCTGGATGGCGACTTTCAGGCGCTCATCCTCAATATCTCTGGCCGATGGCGGCCTGTTGAGCCAATCGTAATAACCGCTTCTGGAGACGCTAAATACTCGGCTCATCGTCTCAACTGAATAGCGGGCTCGCCACGCCTTCATGAACGCGTATTTTGCAGCGTGTCCTTGGCAAAGTACGCGGTGGCCTTTTTTATCACGTCTCGCTCTTCTCGAACTTGCTTCAACTCTTTGCGCAGTCGTGTGATTTCCGCTTCAATCTCGGAAATTGACCTGCCGCCCGGCATCTTCTGACCTTGCTCCCTGGCGGCGCTTGTCCAGTTCGCCAGCGTGCTCTTGGGGATCGCAAGCCGTTCGGCCGCCAACTCCAGGGTGAGCCCTTGCTCCAAAACCAGTTTGACCGCTTCACTGCGAAATTCCGGTGTGTAGCTCTGAGTCTTTTTCATTATGAAACGCTCCCTTTGGGCATCATACCAAACAGGAGTGTCCAGAATCTCCAGGCTACCTCAGCTCTCCATTGGGGCGTTATCGTAACAATTGCCCTTACGAGACATTGAGGCCTGCATTCCAAACTGCTTCAAAATCGCTTGGTAATTGTGGGCGCAATACTGGCTGCCACGATCTGAATGGTGGATCAGTCCTGGAGGCGGCCGTTTCTGCTGAACAGCGCGAAACAAAGCCGCTCCCGTAAGCGCCTGAGTCATCCGCTCTCCCATGGCGTATCCAACAATCTCACAGGAAAACATCTTTTACGCCAGCTAGATAGAGCCATCCTTCCAAGGTCGCAACATACGTGATGTCGGTCACCCAGATCTGGTTGGGCGCTATTGGTGTAAACTCCTGACCAAGCAGATTTTCTGCTACAGGCAAAGTGTGATTGGAATCCGTGGTCGCCTTGAACTTGCGCTTTTGTCTGCAACGTAAGCCCAACTCCTGGCGTAAGCGCACGATACGATCCCGCCCTGCATCAAACCCTTCGTCAGCCAACTCTTTCTGAAGCCTGCGAGCGCCATAGGTCTCACGGGTGCGCTTATGCGCAGCCTGGATGGCGACTTTCAGGCGCTCATCCTCAATATCTCTGGCCGATGGCGGCCTGTTGAGCCAATCGTAATAACCGCTTCTGGAGACGCTAAATACTCGGCTCATCGTCTCAACTGAATAGCGGGCTCGCCACGCCTTCATGAACGCGTATTTGCAGCGTGTCCTTGGCAAAGTCGCGGTGGCCTTTTTT